>JACRPH010000034.1 GCA_016214025.1 Candidatus Woesearchaeota archaeon | reverse complement strand
ATAACACCCATTTTTCTTATCATAACCCGTAGAAATATCTTGGTAATGCGAGTGTAAGTCCAGTCTAAAGTATCCCAACTTCTTCTCCAGCAGCTTAGCTAAAGTAGACTTCCCCGTTCCGGGTGTGCCCGTGATAGCGATGACTTTGTATTTGTTTAGCATCTTCACCTCAAAAAAAATTAAGGCTCTTTAGGCACCAACTTCTGCTGCTCTTTGTGCTTCTGATGGTTGCTATGAAAGAACCGGGTTATCACACGTTGATGTATTAATGATTCTAACACCAAGATAAACAAGAACAGCACTAATGCATACACAAACAAAGTAGCTAAGTCCATCCACAGCATCGTTAACGTGGATTGAAAGATTAATAACCCTTTTACTAAGTTCTCGGCGATAACAAACGGATTAAAATAAACAATATCCCTCAACATGGGCGAAACGCTTTCTAACGGCAGAATTAATCCGGACATAAATAATAAAACGCTTCCTAAGGAGATAGAAGCCAGTACTGCCGTTTCTTCCGATATAAACACATAGCCAATAGCCATACCCAAGAACGTAAATACCGATGCTGCTAAAAACAAAACCAAGGCGATAGGCAGCAATGAAACATAAATCTCGGGAAGGAAGGCTAAAGAAATTCCTAAAATAACGATTAACTGAATCAAGATTAAGAGCAAATTAGTTAGGTAAGTAGACAGCACAAATGTAACTTTATTCACCGGCAGGAAATAATTTCGGGTAAACGCCGGGCTGTTCTTTTCCATCATCACTAAAGTTGTTCCTAACAATAACGAAGAAAACATTATCACTAAAATCAACAATGCTGGGAAAGTATAATTCAGATACGTCTTTTCCGGAGCGACTTTCTCGATTTTAGTTATTAATGGCGAAGAAACAGTTTTAGCATCAGTGACTTTCTGCGAGTTTAATTTAACGTTTACTTCTTCCAGCACTTTTTGGATTCCATCTAAATTAGTAGCGCCTTCATTGATAGTGGTTTTAACTCCGTCAAGAGCGGTAGAAGTAGTCTTTATCTGTGCCGAAGCCGCAGTAAGTTTGCTTTTAGCCGAAGCGACATCATTCTGAAGTGTAGTTATCAACGTACTTATTTCTCCCCAGCTGTTTGCTCCCGATGTTGCATTAAGCAAAGCAGTAATATTAGCAAATTGGGCATTAGCTTCATTAAGGGAATTGATAACGGTGGCTTTAGTAGCGCTGGAAATATTTTCCGCAGAGTTTACAGCCGATTTAGCCGTAGTAATACTGGCAGTCCCATTGCTTATTTTAGTGGCTACAGCAGTCTTAAAATCAGTCAGCACCGTAGTGTTGTATACGGTAGTCGGCGGAGCCAGATCAATTTTTCCCAATTCTGAGGTTGCACTTTCGGTTTTAGTGGCTGCACCCGTATTGGTGTCTTTAACTCCACCTACTTTAACTTTCTCTGCCGCAATCTTAGTATTAGCATCGCTTAACTTGGCAAACAGATCCTGCGCGAGCACTTGTGAAATTTCCTGCGATTTAAGATTTAACTTAGTTTCCAGCGTCTGCTGCACCATCCACACCAGATTAATCTTGCTGGGATCGACGTAAAAGGTTATTTCCCTAGGAGTATTGCTGTCAATAGTAAACGATTCCGGGAGAATTATACAAGTATGGATATATCCTTGTTTCACATCTCCAATACATTCATTTGATTCATTATACTTTATCACTTTAAATTCCTGCTCTTGTAAGGTGCTGATGAACGCTTCTACATCAGAACTAGACGAAGGGGCGTGAACTCCAATATTTAACGCGTATTGGGCTGAATTGTTAAACGACAATCCCATTATTAGAATTATTAGTAATGGAGCAAACACTACGATTAACGCTGAGCCTTTAGCTCTTATCAATAACTTTAAGTTCTTAGTGGTTAACAGCCATAAGTTATTACTCATGTTTGGCGCTCTCCTCAGATGCTTTTACTTCTTGTGTTATCTTAGTTAGGATTTCCAGCAATGACGGCTTCCTTAAATCTACATCATGTAAATGCAGGTTTTCCTGCCGGGCGATTCTAATTAAAGCCGCTACAGCCAATTCCGGAGCTGCTGATTGCAGTACTAATTGATGCCCTTGGTCAATAATTTTAGTCACTGGAAGCTTTTTGACGATTTCAATCAACCTTTCTTTCTCTTTTCCGGTTGAAATGTTAATAACTACTGCATCATCCATCAACGGTTTTAATACTTCATCCACTTCGCCTTGGCTGCGCACGCTTCCATGATGAATAATAACTAATTTATTACATAATTGTTCCATAATTTCTAATTGGTGTGATGCGAGCACGATGGTAACTCCTTGTTTATTGACTTCTTGAATCAGACGGATAATCTCTTCTTGGGTTATCGGATCAAGATTAGCCGTAGGTTCATCTAAAATTAATAGCTTGGGCTTGTGAATTAAGCTGCAGGATAAGTCTAAGCGCTTTTGCATTCCTCCCGACAAATGCTCTGCCAGCTTGTTTCGGTGGGCATATAATTCGGTAAATTCTAATAGGCTTTTGGCATTTTCTATCAGTGTTTTGTGCTCTATCCCATATAGATTGCCAAAGTGCAGCAGGTTTTCTTTTACGGTTAGTTTAGGGTAGAATGAAGAATGCTGCGGAGTGAACCCGATATGCTTCTTGATTTTGTGGAAATATTTATGTAAATTTTTTGGGGTGTGGTCCACTTTGGAAAAATACACCACTTCGCCTTCGATTGGCTCCAAAACTTTTTCCGACCTCTTTTAGCTGGATGAATTCCACTTTGGAGCAGAACGAAGGGAAGTTTATAAAGGTTTTGCGGGGGTTCAACTTTTCATCACAACAAATTTTATAAAGCAGCCACGTTTCGGGCTTGTATAAAGATATGTGCATAGCATCATAAGGTCAAAACCCAATCAATTTGCAGGAGTAAGCTCGTTGTCAGGGGATGCTCCCTACGGGAAGACAGAGCCATCAACGTTTCCATCCAAGGTTTTGAAGATGCTATGCACATACGTGGGGGGGTGTTTTTAATGGTTGATAATCACGATAATATTACTAATAAAGAAGAGCACAAAGAGGAACTGAAGAAAGAACATGCTGCCACTACAAATAATAGTGATGATGAGCTTAGTATTGACTTTTCTAAAATAAAAAATAAGCTAACGGGATGGTTTAAAAGCGAGACTAAGCCTGAACCTCATACTGACTCTCACTCTGAACCTAAATCTATTTCAAAGGGGAGTGAGGATGAACTCTCT
>JACRPH010000010.1 GCA_016214025.1 Candidatus Woesearchaeota archaeon | reverse complement strand
TTGGTAAGATGCAAAAATGATAAGGCCCAAGAACAGGAAAGCCATCTGTCTTGGTGTTGCTATAATTTTTCGGTCTTAAGCCGAGCTTATTATGAGTTAGATATCAAACCTACAGAATGGTAGACTTCTTACACACAGCTATGTATGTATTAAGCCCCCGTCAATATGGGTGGCGGGGCAGTCACAGCGAAGATACGCCCTGCGGGCTCGTCTGTCGCCGACAGAAGAGAAGGATGCCTGGCGCAGAAGCGGGAAACGCTGTGACCATAACCGCCCCCGCCACCCGATGGGGGCTTAATACATACTCTTCCATTAACGCCACCCACACTGGCGTTATCGTTACGCTAACGCCAGTGTGAATGGCACTAAGAGAACGAACCTCAACTATAAGTAACTTTTACCTTGCCATAAACCCCTCCACGTTCTAAATCATACACTATGATAGAAAGCTTTATATATAAATCATACATCATAATGTATAATCTGGCAATAAGAAAGGGAAATATGAACAATTAGGAGGGATAGCATGAACAAAGAACTGCTAGATAAAATTCAGGAATTAAACTTTTGGTACAAAGAACAGGATACCGGACTGGGCCGGGAAGAATTAAAAAAAATAATGAAGTTTACTGAAGATAAAGGAATGGCTTTAGTGATTGCCGGGGTAAGGAGAGCGGGTAAGACGTTCTTGGCCAAACAGATTCTAACCGAAAAATTAAAAGAAATTAAGCCGGAGCAGACTTTAATCATAAATTTTGAGGATCCCTCTTTAGGCCCCTTTCTAAATGTAGAATCCCTCCAGGAGTTGTATCAAACTTATCGCTATTTTGTCAATAAAGAAGAGGTTGCTTATGTGGTTCTTGACGAAGTTCATAATGTTCCTAATTGGGAGAAGTGGGTAAGAATAATGATGGAGAAAAATGAGAAGATTAAATTCATTATTACGGGTTCAAGCTCTAAGATTTACAAAGATAAGATTTCAACGGTACTTTCGGGAAGAACGGTGGTGTTCTCTTTATTCTCTTTAAGCTTTAGAAATTTTCTTAGTTTTAAGAAGCATCATTTTAAAACCTATGAAAGCTATGCTTCAGTAGTTAATCTTCTTCATGAGTATCTTGAATATGGGGGCTTCCCTTTAATTGTCCTAGCTCAAGAGGAGGTGAAAAAGGAATATCTGAAGCAGCTCTTTGAGGATATTTTGGTTAAAGATATTATTGCCAAATATAAATTAAGAGAATTGGAAATTAAGAAATTAGCTGTTATTTTAATTAATAATTTCTCTTCTTTGATTAGCGTGGGGAAGCTGGAAAAATTGATGCAGGAGATTGCTAAAACCAAAATGTCCCCCACCAGCATTAATAATTATCTCTATTATTTTGAGGAGGCGTTCCTGTTCTTTTTTGTGCCTATCTTTTCCTATAAAATAAAAGAACAAATGCAATATCCCCGAAAGGCTTATTGTATTGATAGTGGGCTGATTAACGCTCTAAGTTTAAAATTTTCAGAGAACATTGGAAAGCTGTATGAGAATACCGTTGCTCTGGATATTTTTAGAAAGTATGGAAAGGATAATTTGTTTTATTGGAAAGATTCTTCAGGAAGAGAAGTTGATTTTATAGTGAAAGAAGGTCTGGAAATAAAGCAGTTAATTCAGGTGTGTTACGACTTAAGTAAAACTGAAACTAAAGAGAGGGAAATCCGAAGTTTATTAGCTGCTATGGAAGAATTTAAATTAGAAGAAGGGATGGTTATTACCGAGAATTACGAAGCAGAAGAAGAAGTAAAAGGAAAGAAAATTAAGTTTATTCCGTTATGGAAGTGGCTGTTGTAATCAATTTTTGCTATAAGTAACTTCTACCTATAGCGACGGTACTAAATAATTGAGCATTTGAATTCAATCTTCTCGTCGCTATATAGGGCGGAATTTTAGTAAAAAGTCAAATATTAAATTCCGCACGTATAACTAGAAGCAGCTTCTACCAGCAGGAAAAGGTGCAGGTTGTTTGGCGGGGACCGCTGGTTGGGGCTCTTTCCTACCCTAGAGTGATAAAACAACCAAAAGCTTTAAATACAGGAGGCTATTTCAACATAAAATACTATAAAAAATCATCATCAAACGGAGGTTAATTAACATGCCAGGAGTAATTGAAGACGAGAACGTAACGTTTACCGAGACTGGTGCTAGACCGGATAGCTTAGAGCAGGCAGTGAGTGGTGCAGAAGGAAGTGCCGGAAGTGGCAGCAAAATTGTGGGTGGCGGACTTTTAAATCCTGGAGCTACTGAAAGAGTGTGGGAGGCATACAAAAGTTTGTGTAGTACTCTTTATGAAGGTAAACATCCTCCGATTGAAGATTGTTACAAAGAGATTGTAGTTAACTTCTTACAACTAAAATATCAACCAGATAGTTCAAATTATAAAGCTCACTTTAGTTTAGGCAACTTTACACCAGAAAGTTTGATTAGATGCCTTCAGTCCACCCACGGAGATTATATCGCTGAGACTGATATTGGAGATGCAATAAAAGCAGGAGTAACTAATGGGAAAGTTTCTGATGAAGTAACTGCGTTATTCCCGGAACTCCAAGCGCTATCACAACTACGGTCAACGAATTATTTCCTTGGAGATGGTAAGAGTACCCTTCTCTTTGCCGGGGTGAATTTTAATGCACTAGCAATTGTTACCGCTACCAACCACGAAAAGGAAAAACTAGGGAGGTACGTCGTTAAATACGCCCAGCAGATAAAAGAGAAGAACCTTATTCCCATCCTGCGGGAACTGCAGAGGATTCCGGTTAAGACTTAAGAGATATAGATAACACATGGCCAAAACGATTGAAATAAAAACAAATGAGGACTAAACCACCATGATACCAACCTTAGAAACCATTACCGCTGAACTTAAACGTAAAGGCGTAACCGACGAGCAGATAGAAAATAAAATTCACACTGCCAGTATGCTGGCGTTAGTGCAGGCAGCCCGCTCCGTGATGAGCGAAGAATGCATGCCCACTCCGCTATACCGCTTGCTCTATGACGAAACTTCGCACCATCTGCAATTTCAAAGCTTAGAAGGCAGAGCCGCTATTCCCAATGCCCAAGCTTTAGATGTAAGCATGCTGGATATGCTGTTAGCCGCCACTTTCCGCGAGAAGATGCCATTGTTGTGGGAGGGAAAAACTGGAATTGGAAAAACTTTCACCACTGAAAAACTGGGCAAGACCTTATTCGCTCCCGAAAATTACCGGGTATTAAGATTAAACCAAACCATGTCTAATGTGCAGCAGCCGTATGTAGAAGGAAGAATCGAAAACGGCGTGGTTAAGATATTTCTAAGAAAAGATGAGCTGGAAAGAATTGCCTTATTATTCATCGACGAAGTTAATCGCGGGGATTCTAACCAAGTACTGCAAATCCAGGATGGTCAGATAGCTCTCTCCACCGGAGAACGCGGCGAATTAGGGCTTCCCGTACCTCATTACACCAACGGAGCATGGACTTTAGACCGGGAAAGCCGCAAAGGCGTACAGGTAGTATCAGCACAAAACCCGCCCGCTACTACTGATGCCAAGTACAATAAAACCACCCGAAATGATGCGGCCATGTCCAATCGCAACCTAACTTTAAACGTTCCTAACCCTATGGGCAGCATCGGTGCTTCCGTGGTATTCCTAAGCAGCGGTAATGGGCAGCATAAAAAGTTCATGGACCGATACACTTCATTACTGGCCCAATATGCCGGAGTCTCGCCAGACAAGCTTACCAATGTTAATGCAGATTGGCTCAACGTATATGCTTTCACTACCAATCCAAAAAAGACCGAGCAGGCCAATATCCGTTCGGCCGTAGAATTTTTGGATGGGATGTTATTATTAACTTCTCCTGACTTAGAAAAAGTGTACGAGCAGGAACGGGGATTATCACAACAATGGAAAGAAGCCCTCAGAGCATACAACGTGGACTTTGAATATCCGCAGGCTTTGACGCCCACAGCTAATATTCTGGAAAAAGTAAGAGAGATAGTGCAATCATTTGAAGAAGAAGTGATCACCAGAGATATCACTAAAGTAAGAAAACTAGCTGATGCGGTTTCTACCATCAGAAAACACAAACAAGCGTTAGATTCCCCAACCCCGGTACAAGCTTATGCTGCTCTTCCTAAGTCCGTAGAAGGCTTCGCGGAAAAGATTGGATACACCTGGAAGAGAAAGTTGGGGCTGGAAGGTTCCACTGAGGAAAATAAGTTTACTCCGGACAATCCTAATCTATCCATCTATGCTCTCGCTTTAACCCATGCCCTTCAGGAAACGGGTAAAGCAAAAAAGGATAAGGTAGCAACGTTCGTCGAAGACTTGGCCACCAGTGTAGCCCTCCTCAAACGGCAGAGTGTTGGAGATGAAATTAGAAAGCCTCTTTTAGCCCGATACATTGCTGATTTAGCCACTTTAGCCGGATTTGCCGACCAGTATAAAACGGAGCTGGAGCAAAAGTTAACGGCAAAAAGTGAGCTGTCCACCCTAAAAGGGTTTTACCGCGAAGTAAGAATGAGAGGAACAATTGATGACATCTACTTACAGCGGCTGCCCAGAGTATTGGCAGTGGAGTAAATGTATAACAATTAAAAGTTATGTGCATAGCATCATAAGGTCAAAATCCATTCGATTACACTTTCGAGAGCGACAGGGGGACTTGCCCCCTACGGGGATGTCGCTCTTGCGATTACACCAGCGAGGATTTTGAAGATGCTATGCACATACAGAATAAATATTAATCACATCATTTAACATGGCTCTTGAACACGTTGTAGAGAAACTGGTACAAGCAGAAACTACTTGGAGGCAAGTAATCCAGACTGAATTCCCTTTATTCTCAGACACAACTGTTATCCGCGCCAAGCCCGACCCTAAGGCTCAGCGCCACTGGCAGTTCTACACCAAACCAGAACGAGACGCGGAAGGCCGCCATGAAGTGCACATGGATGTATTCAAGCCGGACTTGGTAGACAAAGCCTTTAACGGGAAAGTTAAAGCCCTATTCTCCCAAGCATACGGATTACCCAGCTTTGACGCGGAAGAATTTGTAAGAAGATTGCATCATGATAATTTCACTTATCTGTATTTCCATGAAGTATTGCATCACATTTACTGCCCCGACAGCAAAGACGATGAAAAGCTGGTAGACAAAGCGCTGCATGATGGGATTAAGAAAGTTACTCCATCAGCACCGGATGCAGACATTTTAAACAAAGTGGGTCACTCCCGCAATTCTGCGTGGGACTTATTAGATGATGGAAGCTTCTTTTATCTCTCGCATTATCATAACCGCTTGGAACAGAGATTAAAACCAGCACTCCAAGCCCAAAATTTAGAATTGCCGCAAGCTCCTGAGCTTCCCGATGGAGTTATTACCGTATTTGATGTAGTAGAAGGAGAGTTAAAGAAAGAAGAGCACGATTCTTTATATTATCCCTTAACCCGGGGGATTTATGCTTTATTATTCTGCCAAAAGAAAGAAACGCGGGGAGCAGTATTTGACTATTTTAAAAACCAGCTTCACCAAAAAATGCGCGGAAAAGAGCAGGAAGTAATAACTTCAGCGTTGAAAAGCCTGCTCAAAGAACTTACACCGGATCAGCTGAAATTTGCCGGGCTCAATAAAAGCGAGTTTGAAAGAGACATAGATAATTTTTACCAGAAATATGCCACACCTGAAGGCGACCAGCTTCATGAGAAATTAATTCATCAGATAATTCCGCTGCTGCTAGACAAAAACACTCGTTATGGAGCTATTGAAGGGTTCATCCAGCCGCTTGCCCCTTACATCTCATTACAGAAAGAAGAAAAAAGGCATGGCACTCATATTGGAGAAAGCGGAGAAGGAAGCGGGCAAGGAAGTGGCCAGGGAGCAGGCCAACCCGGCAGTGGGCAACCCCAACCAGGTGGCAAGCCAGGCGACCAGGCTTCTTCTCCTGCTCAAAGCGGTGGAAATACCGAGCAGGCGTTGACCAATCTTGCTGATGTGCTGGGACAGAATGCAGCTAATCAATTATTATCTAATGTAGCTAATAATCCGGGCGGCTCAACTGGCGGACCGGGAGGGACTTCACAAAAAGAAAAAAAGCTGTCCAACCTGGCTCGGGATGAATATTACAAACGTAATGTCAAAGAGATTCCGGTACGCTCGCCCAACCAGGAAGCAGTAAGCGTAGAATTGGGAAACATCAAACTTCCCGTGCTAGTGGCAAGTTATCATCTTAAGCCGGAAGAGATGATAAACTTGGATTTGGACCGTATTCTCCGCTTCCAGCAGGAAACCGGCATCACTCAGTTATTTCAAATCTCTGACTATGAATGGAAATATGATATATATGAATGGAAAGAAACTGAATTGAAAGATTTTCGTTTTGACCCGACGGGTATTGACTTGCCAGCTAATATAGTATTTCATGTAGATTCATCTATAAGTATGGGTGGGGCTAATTATGTAGGAAAAGGCTCTCCTTACGACACTTTAATGCACGTCTGTTATGGAATGCTTAAAGCGCTGATGAAGCCGGCAGTGGAAATGAGCAAAGACGTCAATATCCTCGCGGCTAATTTCAGCAACGGAACTATATTAAGCCAGCCTTCGGAGTTAAAACATCTGTATGCCACTCCTAACAACAGTACTAAGCAGGTGCTTACCGGCTTCCAAGGCGGAGGAACGGTTTACAGTTCGGATACATTCAAACAGATAAAACCCTTGCTCAAGCCCGGAAAAACGGTGCATGTATGGGTAACTGACGGCGGCTTAGAATCAAGTTCTGCTCAGGGCACGTACAATGAGATTGAGCAAGCTACCCGAGACCCCGACACCAGCTTCATCTACTTTGAAGTCGGCTCCAGCAGCAGCTTCGGAGGATGGATAAAGCAATTAGAATCTCAACGGCCAAACGTAAAATGCCATATGGGGGTTACTATCCAGCAAATTCAGTCGCAGGCATTAGAAGTGCTGATAGAATATACCGATAGAAAGAAGTTTAGCGAAATGATGTAAAATGATGAGAGGGAAAAACCAACATGCCAGAAGTAATTGAAGGCGAGGACGTAACTTTTACTGATACCGGAGCGAAGCCGGATACACTAGAGACAGCAGTAAGCGGTGCTGCAATTAGTTCTACTGCTCCTGCTGGAATCAAAGAACCTATTTCACTGCAGGATGTTTTTACCAATTACTTAACGCAAATGCACCAATACCTGAAAGCTAATCTTTCCATCCTGGCTCCTCGTTTTGATCTTGAACCTGTTCTTCCTTACGCTGGATTTATGCGGTTTAAGCTTGAGCAAGGTGGTAATGGGGAGGACGGATTAATAATAACTGTAAAACCACTTAAATCAGAAGAGTATATTTCTGCGTTAAAGTTGACATCTCCCGCGTTGGGAGCATTGCTGGAAGGAACCGATCTCAAAGAACTTCTGCCTAAAGATGGACTTGATGCTTACAATCCCCACCTCAACCATTCGATGTTAGCCTCATTGGAGCTTGAACTGGAAGCCGGACGGAAGTCTATCACCGCGCTACACCACTGCTCTCGAGAATTTATGTATATTCCTGACTTGGGGTTTTTCTCCTACTTCCTGGCTAATGGAGTCCAGTTCAAAGAATATCTGGCAACGATAGAAGCCCAAAGTGGCTCCCCAGTATTATTTGAAGCGAAGACGGAGAGATTAACTGGTGGACTCACCCAGGAAGACACTTGCCATAATTTGCCCACCCTGAAAGAATTATTCTCCCCGGAAAAAGTATTGAATTATGTACAGCAGACCGGCAATAGAGAGATTCGTGGAATGATGAAAGAGTACGACGAGGAAAGAACTGGTATAACTATGAGGATAAACCGGAGAACTATTTCCACCGGCGCATTGAAATACCTTTACGGTTTGCTGAAACAGAATAATCCGGCTCTAATATTAAAATAAGATGCCTGGATATCTTTCAGTGTTCTTTAATTTTTTCCAACCGCAACCTACTTAAATCCCAACTGTTTTCTCTGCTTAAAAGAGGCTACCCATGATAAAAACAGAAGCATTAGTTAATTCGTTATGCCATCGTGATTATACTAATCGTAAAGGAAATGAAGTGGCAATCTTTAAAGGGTGGAAATCTTATTATTCAAAAGCACCAGTTGTTTTCACAGGTTTGGACTATTACCGAATTGAGTTCTTTTTTGATAAAACTGCTATGGAAAAAAGTGAGGGAGTAAATGTCGGAGTAAATGTCGGAGTAAATGTCGGAGTAAATGTCGGAGTAGAAGCTCTCTTTGAACATATCAAATCTCATCCGGGGCAAAAAGCAGCTCAATGTGCGGGCGCTTTTGGAGTTACTACTCGAACCATTGAACGCTGGATTAAACAACTTAAAGATGAAAGCAGAATAGAATTTAAAGGAAGCCCAAAGAAAGGCGGATATTGGGAAATTCAACAAAAAGAGTAATAGAATACAAAAACAATAACATAACAAAATGGCCTCCAAAAACATCATCAAAGAGCTTACCCGGAATAAAAGAGAAGTTATCATCGCCTTTAGCTCGCATTCCGATGATTGGGTTATCGGAGCGGGAGGAACTCTCGCTAAATATGCCCAGGAAGGAAAAAAAGTTATCATAGTCATCTTTTCTTACGGCGAAAAGTCTCATCCCTGGCTGAAAGAAGAAGTCATCCAGAAGATGCGTTCCCGGGAAGCTTTTCATGCCGGGGAGGTAGTGGACTGCGAAATTGTTTTCTTTGACTTGGAGGAGGTAAAATTTGAAGAGGGATATAAGAGCAAGAATATCGGGCAAGAATTGTTAGCTCTCTTAGAAAAAGAGCAGCCTACCAAGCTGTTCACCCACTGCGAAGAAGACCTTCATCCGGATCACAACGCAGTGCATAAAATAACCTTAGAATTGTGGAGCAAACTGCCCTCTAAGCATCGCCCGGAAGTGTATACTTATCCAGTATGGAATCCGGTAAATTTCCATACCAAATACCCTTCGTTGTATATAGATATCACCTCTACTTTTTCTTCCAAGCTGAATGCAATTAAAGCCTTTCACAGCCAGAAGTTTCATATAATCTATCCGGTATTATTGTTATTATTCCGCGCCGTAAAAGACGGGATAAAAATAAGAAAAAAGTTTGGAGAACAGTTTTTCAGGATACGATAAAAAAGATGACGCCAGCCACCAACACCACCGCAGTGTACCATCGCGCCAAACCTAAGCTGCTATTAATTGCCGATACGTTCTATCCTCAGGTTGACGGCACCTTAAAATTCATGGAGGAATTTACGAAAAGAACCCATGCAAAGTTCAGAACTTCATTATTAGTCCCTAATTTTGGAGTAGAACAGGGACACCACATCACCTACTTGGACCTTTCCAATAGATTAAAATTGTCCAGTTATTATTCTATCCAGCCATCACTAACTAACGTGAGAAAAATCAAAGAACAAATAAAAGATAATGATTTAGTATTTGTGCAGGGGCCGGGACTAGCCGGATTGCTGGGGATGTATTATGGGCATAAATATGATAAAAAGACGGTGTTCTACGTGCACATAATCGTATGGGAACTGCTGGACAAATATTTCCCTAAGCCGTTTAAGAAAATTCTTGCCTGGCTGCTAAAAA
This sequence comes from Candidatus Woesearchaeota archaeon, assembly GCA_016214025.1. Lineage (GTDB taxonomy): Archaea > Nanobdellota > Nanobdellia > Woesearchaeales > GW2011-AR9 > JACRPH01. The sequence continues at coordinate 28,837 of JACRPH010000010.1, read as the reverse complement.
AAGTATCTATTTTCTTGTATAATCGCTGTGATGAAGTTTTAGTGCCATATCATGGGCTGAAGCAGCAGTTGGAAGAGTATGGGGTTACTTCACCCATAAGCGTAGCACGCCTGGGAGTGGATATTGAGAAATTTTCTCCCACTAAAGACAAACGCATGGCCAAGATGAAGTTAGGCCTAGAGCCGGATAAATTTGTTATCGGTTACGTCGGCAGAGTATCTAAAGAGAAGAATGTAAGCGTGCTGTTGGAAGCATTCAACCGGCTGAAACGCCGCCGCAATGTGTTCCTGCTGATTGTAGGCGATGGGCCGGAAAAGCAGGTGGCTCAATTCAAAGAAATCCGCAACTGCCATGTTACCGGCTTTGTTAATAACGTAGAAGAATATCTGCAGGCGATGGATTTATTTGTAATGCCCAGCTTGACTGAAACCACTTCCCTAGCGACTTTAGAAGCGATGTCTACCGGATTGCCGGTGATAGCTACTAAAGTAGGATATATCAAAAGTTATATCGTTAAAGACCATAATGGACTGTTCTTCGCCCGCAATAGTCCTGGAATGCTTACAGTTAAGATTGACCAGCTGATACGAGATAAGGGCAAGCGGGAATTTCTGGGGCAGAATGCCCGCAAGACCATTACTTACTCCTTCTCCTGGGAAAGGTCTATTAACCGAATAATCAGGCTATTAGAAAAGCAGATGGAGTGAATATGCTTAAACCCCTTTAGATTTTAGAAAATCATCTTCTTTTTCCCTTGCTTCCAGGTGAGCTTTCTCAAAGTCAATATTATAATGTTTTGCAATCCTAATTACGGCATAAAAAATGTCTGCTAACTCATCAGCTATTTTTTGGGCAGCTGCTTCATATTGTTTATCTAATTTATCTCTATCGGAAAAGTAATAGTTCTCGTGAACCATAATCAATTTAGACAGTTCGCCCACTTGCTTGGTTAATTCAATTAAAGCACCTTCTGCACCCCAGGGTTTGCCCTCGATCTTTTCAAACCGGGTAATTATACTCTCGGCAAGTGTTATGGCATCTTTAAAGCTTAGTCCTGAATTCATCATTTTACAAGTTATGCTCATAGTTATAAATATTTAGGTGGGTTTGGTTAATAGTGGTAAACTGCCCCTAAACATATTCAACATATACATAAAATTTAAAAACAACCGGCTTAAACCACGCCTAAAATGAAAAATTACGTATTTGATGAAGAGGAAAGCCCTACCGCAAAAGAGTCCGGTGATGATGACGCTGAATCTGAAGATGAGGGGTTCATCAAAGGCTTCGATGATGATGAAGAGCAGAAAGAAGAATGCGCTGAGTGCGGAACGGCAATAAGCAAAGAGAAGAAAGTGACCAAAGAGATTGAAGGCGAGCAATATGTATTCTGCTCGGATGCATGTGCCACCGAGTTTGAAGAAAGCCTGGGCAGCGAAGAAGAGTTTTAGGTTGTTTTCTTTATTTTACAAATTCTACGTTCTCTTTACTGGCAAATTTCTGGTCTCCAGTTAAGAAAGGAATACCTAACTCTTGTGCTAAAGCGTAACCAATGCAGTCCGCATAACTTAATTTTTCCTGCTTGTGGTTGAGCTTGAATTCCATCCCATATTGTATAGAAGTATTGGTTATAGGTATAAGACAGGAAGAATAAACTTGCAGATAATGGTCAGCTGTTTCCTTACTATAATCGTGGAGAAAGTGATAATACAACTCAATCAGATTAAATTTAGTAGTCAGGAGAATATTCCCCACATAAAGCTTGTAATTGGGATTTCCTCCAGTGATTTCTATAAGTGCATAAGTATCGGCAAAGAATACTTTAATCTCAGTCGTATCCCTCATCTATTTCCTCCATGGCTTTCTGGGTGGGCTTTTTTAGTTTAAGCGTCCCAAATGCTTTTTTGACCGCATCATTAGTTGTGCCAATCACTAAAACCGTAATTTTTTTCTGAGAGGAGAGATGCTCATTCCTGACCACTTCACGTGGAAGAGTAATCCCTAACGAGTTTCCCCATGGCCGGGGCGCAGCTTTAAATATTTCCATTTTACATCACCAATTTAGTGTATAATCTAATTATATATAAACTTTTCTGGGATTTAGTTGTTATTTAGGGGTAGGAAAAGAGGGAAAGATTTATAAATGGGTGCCTATTTTCGATTGTACCATGGCCAAAAACATTGCTTGGATTGACGAATCTCCTCTTTGGACAGAGGCTTACCTACTAGAAATGGAATTGAATCGCCCGGGAATCAAATTTATTCTTCATCGGACTGCAGACGTAGCTTTGCAAGATTTAGCAGCTAAGCATTATGATTTGATTGTAGTTGAACCTTTTCTTGCTTCAGGATTGGAGCATCCGAACCGAGGAAGTGGTAATTATGATGTAACTTATTATGGTGTAGACTTAGTGAAAAGGATAAGGGCACAAGAGGGACCTAACCAGAATACTCCTATAATTGCAATCTATTCTCGACCTAAAGATGAATTAACGCAGAGACTCAAAGATGCTGGTGCAAATGAAGTGGTGGATACTCTCAAGTGCTCGCCAGGCAAATTTTATGAAGTTGTAAAAGAATACTTGAAGTAACTTTTGATTGAGATTTACACCATGAACCTCACTCTATTGCCTTTAGAAGAAAGAAAAAGACGTTTCTTAAGTGATGAAATGGATAAATTTGACTTTGCCTCAAACCAATTTTTCGCTCATTTAGACGGATTGAAACATTTTGCCGGAAAGAAAGTGCTGGAAATCGGCGGAACGGATGATATGAATACCTATGGTTTCTTTTCAAGTATTATTAAAGCAGATTATTCTATGGTAAGATTAGAACAAAATCCTGAAAATCTACCCTATGTTTTGCCTCAGAGAGACTTCTTTCATTTACCAGGAGATGTTTCTTATGACCTTATTGTTTCGGTAGGAGTATTTGAAAAGTGGTTATCCCTCATTCGACAAAGATTCGGAATTAGTGGTGATGGTCCGGGAAAGGTAAAGTTCCCCAATTTTAGTTTCATAATTTATTTAAACCAATCTCTTTCAGAACCAGTGAAAATGACTAATTCGTCTATAACAGATATTTTTCTAAAAGTGGCAGAGGAGAAGCTGGAAAGAAGAGTTGCTTCGTTAGTTGCCAAGTCTATTCATGAGCAGAACGGCCCTAAACTTGAAGATGGAAGCACTAATGTTGGAGGAATGCTTTCTTCCCATAGTACTAGCTTAAAAGACGCTTATTTCAATAATGTACAAGTACTCAATGATGCAGGAAAAGCTTTGGCGGAACATGGCTTTGATTTTGAGCCAATCGATGTGGAAACCGCTTACCACGCAGCTTACAATAGAATTGTTGAAAAGTATAACCCAAAATCATAAAACTATTCTTTTTAAGCGCTTTAATTTTTCTCTAGTTCTGTCTCAATCCTCTTCAGCTCCCAGCAGTTCACCACATCCTTTTTCTCCGCCCAGCCCCGCCTAGCGCAAAGAATTCCTAAAGGATAAGTTTCCAAGCCGCTAAAGCGATGCGCATCCATACTTAAAGCTACTCTACACCCGTGCTCAATCGTAGCTTTAGCGTTAGTGCAAACTACGAAATAAATCACACCAAACATTTTTATAGTAGTTACGCCTAAAAGAATAGATGATACAGAGTTACACCCCTAAGCAATCTTTAGCCGAGTTTCTCAGAAACTATGATATTCGTAAATTTAGGCTAAAGTATCTTCGCGAGGGAATAGAAAATGTTAACATCTTTATTGATGCTGACCATAAAAAATATGTCTTAAGAATATATCAAAATAGAAGTGAAAATGACATAAAAGCAGAGGTAGAAACTATCTCTTACCTTTACAAAATTGGTATTCCCACCCCAACAATATACCAAAATAATAGAGGTTCTTACTATGGAAAAACCAGAGGAAAATATGCCGCTTTATTTTCATTTACTGCAGGAGAACACCCTCCAAAAGGGCTAATTAATGGGAATTTAGCAAGAGAAATTGGAGTAAAATTGGCTAATATGCAGGTCGCTTTGATGAAATTTAAAACGATTCACGAGAGAAGTTTTCCTTATGCAGACGATTTTACTGAGTTTAAACAGAAATACAGCCTAATTGATGATTATATTCTCGATAAGAAGAAAGTTATTGTAAGCGAGTTAGAAGATATCATCATCTCTGCATTGAGGAAAGCAATTATTCATGGAGATATAACTAGGGAGAACTTGCTCGTTACAAAGCAGAGACTAACCTCCTTTTTGGATTTTGATGATTGTCACAAAGATTATATTGTCTGGGACACTTCTATAGCAATAACTCAATTGTTTATAACCAAAACAAGCGGTATAGATTGGAATGGCTTAAGAAAGTTTCTAGAAGGATACACTGAAATTATGCACCTAAATGAGCCCGAGAAAGAAGCGGTTATACCTTTCCTAAAGCTTAGAAACATTAAGATTGCAATGCAAGTAAATTATATGATGAATTCAAGTAAACGCAGAAATACAAGATTAAAGTCTATAGAACTATCAACATTATTCAAAATAGACTTAATTGAAAGATATAAAAAAGAAATTCAAGATTTAATCAGAGAGGCTTTGTAAAAAATTTAACTTTTAGTTCATTAAATTTATTTATTACTAAATCAGCTAAAGCTAAGTCTGGATGATTATTGTATCCGTTATTAAAAGCTACACAATATATCCCTGCAGCTTTAGCAGCAATAATCCCATTTTTAGAGTCCTCAATAGCGATAGATTCATTGTTCACCACACCAAGCTTCCTTACGGTATGAATGTAGAGATCAGGTGATGGCTTACTGCTGCCAGGGATATCGTCCGATGAGACAATTACGTCAAATAATTCATTCAACTTAAAACGATTAACAACAAGATCAATCCATTTCCTCGGTGAAGAAGAAGAAATCCCTAACTTTAACCCTCTTTTTTTAGCATCCAAAGCAAATTCTAAACACCCATCACAAATTTCTACTTTAGTCGCATACAAATCGCACGCTATTTTATCATACACTTTCATGAACTCATCGCAGGACAAGTTAATAGGATAATTTTTTCTCAATGAAGAATATACATCACTTACACTTTTTCCTATAATAGTTTGATGCTTTTCTTTGTCCCAACTCGGAACTAGGCTTCTCAATAAATCAAATTCAACTAAAGACCAATAGTATTCAGAATTTATTATTACTCCATCCAAATCAAAGATAATTGCTTTTAACATAGTAACCTCGTGTATAATTTAAGATATTTGTCTACGCAATTATCAAAAGAATGTTCCTGCCTAAATCTTAGTGCTTCAGGAGGATTAATTCTTATCCCGAGATCTATAATATTGTAGATTGTTCTTGCAAGCTCTTCTGGAGAATGGTCTTTAGTAAAGTGGGCATGATTATATCCCTTAGCAATTTCTCTGTACGTCGGGATTGGAGAAATAATAGTGGGTAGTCCTAAAGCAAGTGATTCTGACATTGCCAATCCATATGAACAAAATCTTTCAGGGGAAACTACAATATCACTGATGCTGTAAGCATCAAGCATACTATTAAACCTAGTGAGTATAACATTTCCTTCTAGATCACTCTTACTCACTAAACTTCTGAGTTCACTTAAACTGCGGTGGTATGTGTCATTGTCATAACCAGAGAAAATGATTTTTACCTTAACACCCTTCCTTTTTAAGATTGATAATGCACCAAGAGTAATATCATGTCCTTTTTGCTTAATCTCAAAACGCGATGGTTGTAGGATTACAATCTCATCTGGAGAAGCATATTGCCTTCTCAAGATTTCATTCCGCTGGTAACCAGGGAATACCAAAGTGTCAATCCCAAGAGGAATTGCCGCAACAGAAATCCCAAACGATTCTGAAAATAAATTAGCATAATGCTTGCTTGGTACAACTCTTTCTTTTATATTTCTTAAAGTAGATGAAGGTGCAACGACAACATCTCTCAATAAATTAAAAAAACTATTTCCCCAGTAATTGTCCAGTTCTTGTGGATTTTCATGATTAGTAACAACTGCTTTTTGAAAAGGAAAAGTTAATGGGAGTAAAGAGGAGTATGAAAATGCATTTAAGTGAACAATATCAAAGTCAAAGTTAATTATTTGCTTTGAGACGTAATCTGAAAATTTAGCTATTGATAAATGATTTAGTCTACTTCCAATAATCTCATTTCTAAAAAAAAACTCGTTGGCATACCCATACTTTTTAATTTTGTTGGTGTATTCTTTCGGTACAACTCCATATACATCAATGCCTTCTATCGTTATTTTATCTTCTAGATTAGAACATACAACAAAAGCTTCACAGCCTCTACGTTTTATTCCTTTAGCTAAATTTAAGACAAACCTCTCCGTTCCACCTACAAAGTTTGGAGGCAATCCCCAGCTAAGATGTAATAGGACTTTCATTTTTTTATTGAACTCTTTATTTCTTTTATATTCTCTATGATCCCATTGGCTCTAAATATTGGCACTTTCTTAAGCTCTTCCTCGTTGACCATACTTTCTACATACAAGTTAAACATCTCATATTGCGTAATACAATTTTCAGGACACGAAATGCAGTTATTATCGGAGTTGTAACTAACTTTGTGCTTCAATGACTGAAGTTTATCTTCATCCGGCTCAAGAATATTTGTCACTTTTGTAGAACCTGAACAAAGTGTGCACCTCGACAGATTCCCATACATGTCTGTTCCCATTACAAAAAAAGGGATGTAACATTTCCACGCTCTTTTCTTATGCAAAAGGGTTGAAAGTAGCTTATCAATGTAGCTGCTAGGAGGTAAGACATGAGGGTTGACTGTCTTAATAGACTCTTCAAACTGTTTTATCGCAGATTCATCTGGGTGTAGTATTTCTACGGACTCACCTCGCACCGGTCTAGGAAATATTACCACTTTTGGATATTGTGAGATATATTCAGCAAATGCACTAAATTCTTTAGTGTTGTACTTAGTCAAAACGCAATTTATCTCCAAAGATAAGCCTTTTTTCTGGATGACCTCAATATTCCTGAGAATCTTCCTTTGAAGCTCCTCTCTTTTAATTCTTGCCCTATTCACTTCAAGATTATGTCCATCCAAAGAGAGTTGAATGTAAACATTACCCAACTGAGCTATGCATTCTATACTTGATTCGTTTAACAACGTCCCATTAGTTAGTAATTGCACTGCTTTGAACCTCTTACTAGAATGTTCTATGAAATCACAAATCTCTTTAATCAAGAATACTTCACCGCCGGATAATTTAAGTATGGGATATTCAAACTGGTCGTTTAATCCTTCTAAGACTCTTGAAGCTAATTCAAATAATTGAGTTATTTTGGGAGTTTGATCTAACATCTCCTCTAAAGTGGTACTTGCTTTTCTAGTAGACTCCCATCTTTGGGGATATACCAATCTATCACCATCTCTCCTGAAGACGAAATCTGTAGGATAAAAACCCCCACAATAATCGCATCTTAAGTTACAAAATTCTTCAAACAATAGGAAATCATTTATAACAAATTGTGCTTTCTCCATTTTACCCCTCTATGAGTAGCCCTAAATTAACGAGGTTCTCTACCGTTTTAGTTGTAGCCTCATCATTGCCAAATTTATGATATAACTCTGAATGCGAAGTTACCGACTCACAAAAAGTTAAGATGTCTGACTCAACCGATGAGAGGCAATGCTTCTTTAGTATACCACCAATCGTTGGCATGAACACATCCCCGCCATACATAGCAAAAGTCGGCGCAGTAAAAAACCTTTTTTTCTCTCTCACAAAATTAGTTATTTGAGTAGGTTTACCAAGAGCACTAACTTTGGGCAGTTTTTTATAAACATTCAACATTTGCCCAGCTACATTCGTTAGGTTATATCTTTCTTTGACCAACGCTTGAGATAAGACCATATCTCTCTCACACTTTTCTTTATTCTCTAATAGAATGCATATTGTATTTGATATTTCTTCACTGGTTGGTTTGGTGTCATAAATCGAAGGGATTTCATCAATCAGGTTAGCAAGATTCCCAAACCTAAAAGCCACTACTGGAGTTCCGCAAGCGATAGATTCTAGAGGGACTTGTGAAAATGCTTCAGGCGCTTTAGATAATACCATTGATACATCACTGAGCGAATAATAATATTTCATAAACCCCGTGTTAACCCAAGTTATTTCTGCAATTTGCGATGTATTGGTCTTTGTATTTGCAGAAGTAGCAAATATTAGGGGATTAGAATATTTGCTAATTAATTTCTCATGAACTTCCTCTAGAAATTCTTCTCCTTTGTTAGCTTCATATCTGTGTGGGAAAAAGATTATGGGGTAAGAATGTTTTATTCTCTCTGCGAGTATACTATCTTCTTTAGATATCGCTTCTAAAGCATCTTTATTAGATACTGCGTAAAATTGACTAAAGTCTATACCGCGAGGTACAGTTATTACTCTATCCTTTTGTTCACTCCACCACCATAGATTGGTTAATGTTTTAGAAGCGAATTGCGAGGGGGAAATTACTGCTGACCAGCGATTGCCCATCGCTTTATCAAGATGGCTTCCGGCATCTGCAGTAGCAAAGATTACATCATGAAGGTGGTAAGTAATAACCGTATCTAACCCGCTTAAGTAAGGCATCGTAAATGAACAAGCGTGCACATTTAAAACATCGCAAGACGATGCCTCATCTAATATTTGACGAACTATTTTATAATCACCCAACTTTTTGAAGTGGATTTTATCACAAACAAATTCTTGGGAAGGGTGCTTTATTGTTCTACTTAAGATTGAAACTTTTTCAACGGCAGGTAATTCTGCAAATGCGCGTGCTAAATTGATGATAGTTCTTGCTTTCCCACCATATTGAATGGGAAATATTTCTGGTTCATCATCAACGAAACTAATTTTCATTTTTTAACACTCCCAACTTCAAATACTCTTTGATGGTGGCTCCCATCAACGACAAAACCACTGGTTTTCATCTCTTTGGTACAGCTACGCGTATCTTCTCGGAATAGCGCAAGCATCTGTGATCTATTTATATCATCGAATTGTGACCGATATATTGATGCTATATCAGCCATAATCTCAAGAGATGAATCAACATAAATATATCGTGGATAAACCTGCATCTGTGAAGAAACTTCATTAAGTCTGTGCGCATATGCCACTTTATTTCTTGCATAGGGGAAGTCTTCATATAAAATTAAAGTAATATCTTTACATTCTTGTTTAATCATTTTAGCAATTTTAAAGGTAATGGTATGATCTAGGTGATGTTGTATTGCTAATGGAGCAAAAATAGCGGAATATTTGCCAGATATCGCTTTCTCTATAATTTTGGGATAACATCTTTCAATTAATTTTTCATCGTACAGATTCAATTCACCAAAAGCGGTGCTATGATCTCGTTTTAGTGCTGAAGGCAGATAAGATGAAGTAGATGTAATATCTAGATAGTTGCTTATTGCAATACGTGATTCAGTAAGCCGCAACTTTTCGTACTCACTGTCCGATATAGTAATTAACGAACGCCAAGGGAAAGTAGATAAAGAAAATTGTGTAAATAAAGTCATTATTTCAATATCAACCCCCTCTTTCAGTTTACTAAGAACGCTACCGCTACATGAAAGTGCAAAATCGTCCGGATGAGGCTCAAGAACCAATATCTTTTTGCCACAAGGGGACCCTTTCTCTATTTTTCTTTTCTGAATTAAGATTCCTTCATCAATCAACATCTTTCGATCTAAATGGTCCTCAATGTTCAATGTCCTATTTGACTTAAGGTAAGGATATTGGTTTAGAAAAAGTACTTCATTTGGTCCGATTGTGAAATGTGGCAACCTAATTAAATTTTCCATTTTTTAAGTTTAGATAATACTTTTGTCACAATAGTGTTGGCCATCTTTTGTGATAAGTTAATTTTATTGAAGATTGTAAACCTATCTCTTCTAATTTTACTTGCTTTTAGTAAATATGTCTCAATCTGTTTCTGGTCCATTCTTATTCCCTGAAGCACAGTTAAAAGATTAATCCTTGTAGCAATATCATAGAAATAATCGTTTTTTTGGCATTGCAACTCTGAGCATAACAATATTCCCAAAAGAACAGCTTCTCCGTGAAGCATTTTTTTATAATATCTTCCGCTTTCCTCTATAGCTCTAGCAAACATATGTTCTGACCCGCTTTCAGGTCTTCCCGAACCATAAAGATTAGTAACATATCCAGAAATTAACAACATTTGGGCTAGTTTTTTTAATGCTACATCCCTTTTAGTAAAAATTTCACTACTTCTTTGCATCATAGATTCGAGGAGAGACTGACTAATATTCTCAATGAGTTGGTTTTTATCTTCCATTTTACTTTGAACTGCAAGGTTCCAGTCAAATAAGGCTGTAAATATTGATAACACATCTGCCACACCTGCAAAATTATATCTTTCTTGTGATAGTTTGATGATATCTAAATCTATAATGACTTTATCAGGGGTCTTAGAGGTGATGCTAACTAATTTGCTGTTGCTTCTGACTACCGATTTATTTGTAGCAAAAGCATTGCAAGACAAAATTGTAGGAATTGCTACTAAATAGCCTCCAATTTTAGATGATAACGCTTTAGCAAAATCAATAGTTGTTCCAGAACCAAAAGCTATGACTCTCTGAAATTTACGGGGTCGAAAAGAATCTGCAACAGCATTAATCTCAGAGATATCGTTAGATTTGATGATTATTTTAGCGTAATTTGCATCTTTAAAATATTTCCTAAATAACTTATAAGGGGTTTTAGTTGTAATTAGAACAAAGTTGCTAGATGATTGGTCACTTATGTATGTTTTGAGTATGCCGTTCCCTATTACTACCTCTGAATTGAAGTTTGCGATCATACTCTCTTAAATGACCGCGTATTTATAAGAATTACCACTGTAAAGTAGATTTCTCACCTCTCCAACTCCTTTTCTACTTTCTTCAACTCCCAGCAATTCACCACATCCTTTTTCTCCGCCCAGCCCCGCCTAGCGCAAAGAATTCCTAAAGGATAAGTTTCCAAGCCGCTTAACCGATGCGCATCGGTGCCAATAGCTACTTTACATCCAGCCCGTAAAGCGGCATGAACCTTAGTTCCATTCAAGTCCATGCGGTTGGGAGCAGTGTTAATCTCCATAAACACCTTATTTCTCTTTGCCGTTTCAAATACTTTCTCTAGATTCAATGCAATACTCTCCCGCTCTCCAAAACGGATGCAAGTAGGATGGCCGAAGATGTTAATGGGATAATTTTCTAAAGCAGAACAAACCCGTTTAGTCATTTCCGGCTCCGGCATTTCTAAAGAGGTATGCATAGAAGCCAACACTATATCTAATTCTTTCAGCTTATTCCTGGCTAACAGCAGTGAGCCATCTTTCTGAATATCTATCTCAATCCCGGAAAAGACTCTGATTCCTACTTTTTTGCGCACTTTCTCTATTTCTTTAAGATAACCGGAAAGACGTTTCTCCGTGAGAGGGTCAAGCAAGCCCAGTCTAGAATAGTGGTCATTGAAAGAAATAAACTTAAAGCCCATCTCTTCCGCTCTCTGCGCCATCTCCAGCAGAGAATTATCTCCATCACTCCAGGTAGAATGATTGTGGAACAGCCCTTTCAAATCAGAATTAGTAATTAACTTAGGGAGTTGATGCTTCAGTGCTGCTTCAATCTCTCCCCGGTTTCCTCTAATTTCAGGAGGAATATGCTCCATCCCTAATTTTTTGTACACCTCCTCTTCCGTTCTTCCAGCAACCCAATTTTTGTCTTTTATCTTTTTCTTTCCTTTCAACTTAAACAAGCCATACTCACTAAGTGTATATCCTTTAGAAAGGGCCAGTTTTCTAAGTTCAATATTATGCTCTTTATTGCCGATGAAATATAATAACGCTGAGCCGAACTCTTTTTCTTTTACCACGCGAAGATCCATCTGCAATCCATTGCCCAGCCTAACGGCACTTTTAGTGGCTCCTTTTGCCAGGACTTCTTTCACGTCCGGAAGCGAGGTGAAGAGTTGCATCACTTTCTCCGGAGTTTTGGAAACGGCAAGAAAATCTAAATCGCCTACAGTTTCTTTTCCTCTTCTAAACGAGCCGGCAATTTCTATCTGTTGTACGGTTTCGGATTTCTTGAAGATGCTAAGAATTTCATTAACAATGGGCAGAGCCTGAGCGTAAGGAAAACGATGAGGGTGTGATTTAAGTAATTCTATGCCTCGCAATAAAGTCTGCTCTAATTCTTCGCCAAAGCCGCGGATTGTTCTTAGCTTTCCAGATTTAATGGCTTTTTCCAAGCCGGCTACATCTTTTATTCCTAGCTCTTTATTCAGCAGCTTTACTCTTTTAGGCCCCAGAGAAGGAATGCGCAATAATTGCTCTAAATCCATCCCCACTTCTTTCTTGAGCTTCTCATAATATAACAGTTTGCCCGTATCCAGAATTTCTTTTATCTTCTCGGCAATATGTTCTCCTACTCCATGGATTTTATTCAGCTCTCCTTTTTCAGCAACAGCTTTAATATCCTCAGCCAGCGTTTCAATGCTTCGGGCAGCATTCCGATATGCCTGCGGCTTGAACGGCACTTCCTGTAATTCCAGCATATCCGCGATGTGGTACAGGAGCTGGGCGATTTCGAGATTTTTCATACTATCTACCTCTTTTACTGACAAAAATATAGAAGTATATAAATATGTTTACCCCTGCAGATTCAGTGGTTTACTGTTTTTCACAAAGTGTAGGGGTGGGAGAATTCTTTTCTGATTTTACCATCTCTTTAATCGCCGCAATGTTTCTCTGCTTCTTTGACGTATACTCAACAAACTACTTCCACCCTTCCAGCACCTCTTCTTCAGCGAAATGCAGCTTTCCCGGAATGACGAGGCAGTATGGCGGTTTCCCAAAATCAATTTTCTTCAGTTCAGAAACTCTTCCATATTTTATTATAAAATCGTCGCTACCTAAGCGGGCACATCCAACCACTAATAAGTCTGAAGTTATGAGCTTGCTTTTCTTTCTGGCTTCAATCTCTTCCAATACTTCTAACGCTTTGTTGATGCTTAGATATTTATTTTCAGCAGGCCTAAGATCTAGAAGCATAAGCGTATGCAATCCTAATTTCAGGTTGTCTTTTAGCACAGTATAAGGTGTTTCCAGGCAGGGATGCTCTTCTGGGAAAGGGATCGAGGTAGTTTTTCCGAATTTGTACAATTGCAATCCGGTGATTCCGATAGCAGTTAGAACCGAAGCATTGTGGATTATTTTTACTGGAACTTTCTTCTCTTTAGCCAAACGGAAAATTTCAGTGTGAGTAGTAGCTGAAAAGGGGTCGCCGATGATTAAAAATGCTACATCTTTGCTCTTAGCTTCATCTACTATCTTTTCTGCTCCTTGTTCAGACATCTCCCGATCAGCCAGAGTAATTTTCTTCCCGTAGAATTTTTCTAATTCTTGGACAGAACATTGCAAGAATGATGTGTAATTTTCTAAATAGACCTGAGCACACTTTTTAACTGCTTCCAGCCCTTTGAAGGTGATGTCCTTCTCGTCATTCAAACCCAGGCCAATTAAGTATAAAACCATAAGAATAGGACCTTACTTTGCGGTTTTGGTTGCTCTCACACTTCGTTGCAGCCTGGAGTTAGCTTTTCTTCTGATTTCACGAAGGGCTTTAGTTCCGCTGACTACTGCTCCTAACCTGAATTTTCTTTTGGTACGGCTGTGCATCTTTTTCATGGTGAGATTAGTGTTTCAACGATTATTTATAAAGCTTTTTGACCATATACACCCCTTCCAGCTTATACCCCAACTTACGGTAATACTCCCTTGCTCCTACTCCGGAGATAACCACCATTTTATCTTTTCCTGCTCTCTTAGCAATTTCTTCCGCTTTTTGCATCAGCTTCTTCCCCCAGCCGCGGTGTTGCACCTTTCCTTCATCTCCAATACCCGTAGCCGTGCCGTAAACATGCAGTTCTCGTATCAAAGCGCTGTTTTTAGTAATCTCCGGCCGCAGAACTTGCGATGGAAAACGCATTCTGATAAATCCAATGAGCAAATTTTTCTCAGTATCTTCTGCAGAGATAAAAAACTCTTTTCCCTGCGAAGCAGTATACTTTATTAGACTTAATCTTACTTTCTTCCATTCAACTTCTCTTCCTTTTGGCTCCCGGCACCGGATGCACTTACAAGTTACTTCATAATTCTGAGCCATATACTGCCGTAAATTAGTCATCTCCACTCCGGCAGTCATCTGGGCAGTAGGAATATCACGTTGGATGCGCATTATGCGGCAATATTCTGGCACGCTTTTCTTAAATTCCACCAATAATTTAGCTGCTTCCTTCGCGTTTAAAGGAATAAATTTCTTTTTCTTGTAATACGAGTATAATTTAGTTCCGCGTGAGACCATGCACGGATAGAGCTTCAGCATATCTGGCTTGTAATCGGAATCAGAAAACAACTGTTTCATTCCGGCTAAATCTTTGCGGTAACTGATCCTCTTAAAATTATTATCCGGTAACCCGGGCATGTAATGTGCTGCCACTTTAAATCCCAAATCGCGCAGGATTCGAATTGAATTTTTAGTATCAGCAGTAGTATGCCCGCGTTCTATTTTCTTTAACACTTCATCATACACACTTTGTATTCCTAATTCTACTCGGGTACAGCCCAATCTTAGCATTTCATTTCCTTCTTTCAAAGTTCCGTAATCTGGGCGAGTTTCGATGCATAAAGCGACGCATCTAATCTTAGCCGTTTCATTTATGTGCTGTTGCTGTTCTAAGGTGCACTTCTTTTTAATCTCAAGTAGCTTTTCCTGTATTCTTTTTACACGTAATTCGTCATCAACATCTGTCGGAAGCTCAAAGAAGCGTTTGAATTTGACCAGGTTGAGTGTTCTATGTTTATCGTAAAACATCTTAGAAAAGTCATTCATCGCTTTAAATCCATATTTAACAAATTCTTCTTGATATTCCTGCGGAAAGCTGGGAAAAGTGCCCCCCATAATAATTAATTCTACCTTATCACAATTGTGTCCTTGCAGGACATATTGCTCCAGGCGGTTGAATACCTGTAAATATGGGTCAAAGTTGTTTCTTATTCCTCGCATAGTCGCCGGCTCTCTGCCGGTGTAAGATTGAGGGACATCACCAAACACACTATCCACGCCACCGGGGCACATGATGCATCTTCCATGCGGACAGGGAAACGGCTTAGTCATAATCGCTACCGGAGCCACTCCTGAAATAGTGCGCTGGGGCTTGCTGAGAAGCTTAGGTATTAATTTAGGAAAATCTGGGGGGGTGCAGTGCAGTAAAACATCTATATTGGTGGGAACTTGGTTTAGTTTATGTTTTTGAACCAATTCTAGCTTTAATTTATCGTATTGTTTAGCAGAGAGCTGGCGGTGTTTAAGTGCAGAGATAAGCTCGGAGTAAAACGCAGCCATGTTAAAGCAATATTCTAAGCATTAAAGTTATAAACCTATCGTCTTTTAATTTATATACTCAGCAGTAAGATTTATAACCTCTTTTGTTTTACTTGGGCTTATGGTTGGGAATGAAGAGCCGTTGCCACGCATAACTTTACAGTACACCGGGCTGTTTGACTTTGATGGGCTATTTGCAGCTATAATCGATTGGGCTAAGAATTATGGCTTTATGTGGCATGAATGGGAGTATAAGCATAAAGTGCCTTCTCCTAAAGGTGCCGAAACCGAGCACAAGTGGATGCTGCATAAAAACATAAGTGAATATATCCGTTATGAAATCTTAGTTACGGTTCACGTATGGGACTTATTGGAAGTAGAAGTCGAGGTGAATGGAAAGAAAAAGAGCCTTTCTAATGCTCGGATATATATCTGGCTGGATACTAAAGTATTGTTTGATTGGCAAGAAAAGTTCAAAAAAGGAGGGATGATTGGAAAAGGGTTAGGTAAGTTATACAACCAATGGATGGATCGTGATATGTCTGTTTATCTTGACCAAGCCTATTACCGCAGCTGGGACTTGCAGGCTATCATCAAGACTTACTTTGATATGCAGAGCAAGAAGTATGCGTATAAAGGGTATCTGGGAGAAGGGTAAAGATATTTTCCGAACACAATACACGTTACTGGGCCATTACAGAAATCAGCGTTGCTCTCATAAGGTCCAATTTCTCCAGCATCGGGCCTGATTCCCTGCTTTTGTGGAAAATTAGCAAAATTCACTCAATCCAATCCTGATTCTTAATCTTTTCTGGCAGGTATTTATCAGAAATAAAACTAATCCCTCTTGCAGATAAAGCCTGAATTTCAGCCTTAGCTCCAAACTGTTTCATCATTTTGAACTCCTGCTGCCATTGCTTGCTGTTCTTAAACCATTCATACTCAGAAAGCTGCTTTAATCTGGCGATATCCTGCTCATTCAATTTAATAAAGTGTTTCTGAAGCCCATATTTTTCTATGTCCCCAGCTCTTATTCCTAAAAACTTAGCTTTGGGAATTGCCATTTCCTCCGCCATATGCGCCAAACTGATTGAACCAAATTTAATAACTGAATAGATATAATGTCCCCAACTATCAAAATCAGTCAGAACCAAGATAGGCAAATCATGCTCTACACTCAACCTCTGCAACAGCCTTCTAATTCCCCTGGTGGTCTGCCCCTGTGAAGACATGATGATGCAATTCTGCTTGTTCCAGAACCTATCTTCATGCAATCTTTCCCACACTGCTGCTTTCTCCATGTACACCACATACTTAGCATCAACTTTCTTGAACTTAATCTCTTCTACGTTACTGGGGATGCTCCAGCCCCCGCTACCTAATTTCGACCAGTCAATGGTATCTCCAGAATCCTCAATTATCACTTTTCCGGCTACACTGCCCATCTTGTTAGCATTCACATGCAGGCACTCGCGGGAGAAATCTGTAATTATCTCTAAATCCTCGATAGCCTTATCAGTTTCTTTCTGGTCGTCCACAATGTTAATCTTAGTATTGGGAATAGTTCTTTTGGCCATATAAAATACATCTCTTAAGCTGGCGTGCTTCATCGAATCCAGGAGATTCTTGCAGATGGAAGCCACTTCTATCGTCTGCAGGAATTTTTTGGTGTGCGCCACATTAAAAAAGAATCTCTGCGCCGTTTTATCCCCTAACGCCAGCGTCTTGGCTTCTTTGTCATAAAAAACATTACTTAACCCGCGTACAGAAAGCTCAATCTTGGGATTTTTGCCTTTGTTGATGTCCTGAACTACTGATTTTCCTAAGGAGATCAATTCATTATAGGGAGTTTGTTTAGTAGAATTAAGCTTGCATCCCTCGCACTCATGGTCGCTTAACTTTTTTTGTCCGGATTTACTTTGTTCTGACTTTTTGTGATCTTCTTTAGCCATTTAATCTTCATCCTCTTGTTTTTCCGCCAGCTTAGTTTCTTCTTCCACTTCCCCTTTCAATGATTCCATGTTATGGATGACATTCTGTATCTCTTCTTTCTTAATCATGTCTTTAAGTTTTTTTATCAGCGCTTCCTTATTCTCTCCGGTTAATCTGGAAAGCGCATCGGCAACTTCGGGAATATAACTGTCGAACATATTTGCTCGCTCTAATTGGTTTTGCACTTTTACTTTTTTGTGCACATACGATTGCAATTTTCTTCCTGCTTCCTGCAGCGCTAATTTTATTTCTTTGATAATTTCAGGATAATGGGCCAGAGCCTCTTTAGATTCAGAAGTAAATGGCACCCATACTGAAGCGATGTGCATCAAGATGGTTACTGGGCCGATGGGAATTGCACCGTTGCTCTGCTGCAGCCCATACGACTTCCAGCTCGTAGCAATTACTGATTTAGTAAAAGCGCATGCGCCTTGCTGGTACAACAATGGAACGCGATTGGCAAACCTTAACAAATTAACTTGTTCTTCTTTAGGTTGAGTTCCGCCGTAGGCAATTCCTATTTCAACTTGGAAAGGATTTCCCCGATAAACGGACACTGGACGAGAAACCGCAGTATAAAACTCCGCATTAATCTCTTTTTTCAAGCTTTTCTCAATTAAATCTTCTCCAATCGGACTTAGGCAGTCAGTAGGGGGAGACATGATTTTGGTTTTTTGAATCCCATTATACAATTGTTCAGTCATTTCCCGCGTAAAATCCCGTGGTTTAGTATTAGGCAGCAATGCTGAATTTTCACAGATCTCTTTAGCCGTGTTTGGACTTACACGGCAGAATTCAGTAGTAAGAAATTGCTGCAAAGTCCTGCATTCAGTATTCTCCAGCATTTTAATTAATCTTCCCAGTTCCACACCATAAGGGTGGGGCTGAATTTCTTTAGGCTCAGGAGGTAATTTATCCGTAGCCCGGGAATATATTACTTGGTTTGCTTCGGGATTAGTGTAGATAATAGTGACATGAGGATTGATGATAGCCGTTTCTTTCAGGTATTCATCTACGGATTGGCGGCCTTTTATGTAGCTGCCTTCTAAATCTACTTCAATTCTGGTGCCGTGCTGTTTTTCATCCCAATCTATCTGCTGCTCTTCTTCCACATCCGGAGAATTTTTTTCGGTGTTAATCTTCAACTTCATCTGAATGGCTTTTCGATTGGGGCCGGTTTTGGACAAGATGGTAGCCGGCTTTCCGGTAGTTAATTGTCCGTAGAGAACGGTAGCAGATATACCAATGCCCTGCTGACCGCGCGATTCTGCTAGTTTGAAAAACTTAGAGCCATATAATAATTTGGCAAATATTTTAGGCAGTTGCTCTTTCACAATTCCGGGACCGTTGTCTTCAACAATTACTCGGAATCGGGTTTCAGAAAGCTGGATTAGTTCTATATTTATTTCCGGCAGTATTCTGGCTTCCTCGCAGGCATCAAGAGAATTATCCACTGCTTCTTTTACTGCAGTTAAAAGTGCTTTTCGGGGATTATCAAAGCCTAACAGATGGCGGTTTTTCTCGAAGAATTCAGCTATACTTATATCTCGCTGTTTCTTGGCCAATTCTTCTGCGGTTTTGCGCTGTCCATTGCCGTTCTCTTCTGCCATGGTTTATTAGAGAAAAACAAAACGGTTATAAAGGTTGCGGTGGCATGAATTTGCGGGAGAGTAGTGAATAAGATTAATAAAGGGGGTTTAGTTTAAGCATGTTATGGAGCAGAAACAAATAATAAACCACATTAATCAGGTGTCTAAATTTACTGTAAATCAACTCAAAGACAAAGGCTTAATTTCACTATATCTTGCAGGAACGATACTCAGCAAAGACCGCACCAAGCATAGTGATATTGATTTATTTGGAATTGTGGATAACTTTGATTTTAAAGAGGAAGAAAAAATCAACCATATTTTTGAAAAGAAGAGAAAAACTTTGTGCGGCGGCTTTGAATGCCGGTTTAGGGGAGTTCCATTGAGGACATTGCAAGGAGGAAAGAGAGAAGGGGTAACCAAATTTCTGCATCCGAAAAGATTGATTAAGCTATTTCCTTTCTGGAAACATTTATGGGGAGAAAAGTTTGATTTTAGGCACACTAGGTTTGTCAAGCCGATGCCCCTAAAAAAAGAAGCATTGTGGCTTATTAAAATTCTCGGCAAAGATTTGAAGAAAGTTAGAGCAGGAGCACAAACTTATCCTTTAATAAATTACCCCAAGAATATTATTCAATTAGTTAGAGTTGAAGCAGAACATGACTTGAAGTTTAAATTTCACCCTTCTTATGTTAAATTGCAGAAACATCTCAGCAAGCATAAACAACATATCATTCATGAAGCGATTAGATTACGAAATAAAGGGTTTGCCTCAAAAGACATAGCCGGGTTTACTTCAGAAGTAGAGAAGTATTTGAAAGAGATGCGGAAGAAGGTTAATGAGTGGAGATAAGTAAATTTTCTTATAATTAAATGCAAACTTTCACCGTTCCAGCACTTTTCTTAATTCCTGATAAAATTCTATAGCTCTCTTAATGGAGGTTTCTGCTTTGCTTAGTTTAACTGACTCTTCTACTTCGTATGTGAAAGCAGACCGTTTTCCCATTTCACTATCGTATCCTTTCATTAATTCTAAAGCTTTGTTTTTCATGGCAGCCATGAGCTTTTCTTTTCCCATTAATTCTAAACTTTCCTCTTTTCGGGATAGCTCTCCTTCACGCAGCCATTGTGGAACTTTTCTCTTTATTTCTTCCAGTTTCTTTTCATCTAACATCTCTTCCACCCAATAATTTGTAATAACTTTCTGCGCCATAAATGAGTATGTGCCTATTAAGACATTCGTTGACAATATTGGCCTGTTCCCTCTTCTGCAGCATTACCTGAAAATCATTTGAGGTTATTGATTGAAAGTGAATTTTCTTAGTAGTGAGAGACAGAGCAGCTTGAAGCTGCCTCTCTAATTGGCTATTCTCATTTGGTGAGATAAGCATTAAATCTACATCAGACGCTTTTCTCGGCTTTCCTTCTGCATACGAGCCAAAGACCAGCAATATAAAGAAAGTTTGTTCTGTTTTCTTTAGAAAGTCAGTTATGGCAATCTTTAATTCAGGATACTTTTTGTAAAACTTATCCCGGCGTAAGCTTTCTATGTACACTAAAGAGGAGAGATTTGCTTTATAATTTAATTTAAGATGCTGGTGTTCATCGGCTATAAAGAAGTTTAGGAGAGATAGTTTTTTCATAGAGGTATGAACTATCTTTACATCTTGTTTAATCTCGCGCGCCACTTCACGGATGGCATAACTTATTGTAGGTTTAGAGACAAATAATTCCAGTACATTTAAATCGGTTTTTGTAAGCATGTTGTACTTTTCACCAACAAGCGTTGTACTTGGATACAACTATATAAACTTTACGTGGATTGGACAGTGGTTACTCCATCTTATCCATCAATTCCAATAGATTTTTTAATGCGAACTTCTCCAGTGAAACCGTTCTAAAATGCTCCTGATTGTTCTTGCTGTACAAGCTTCTGGCTGTTCCTAATTCCGCCAGCAGGTTTTGTTTAGAAATAGCTCCATAAAGCCGAACTTTGCCTTTCTCCTGGAAGCACACTACATGATAATCTGCAATTTTTTCTTTTTCGTGCATGAAGCGGTCTTCGGGATAGGCTACGGATTTCCATTTGTTTAATGAATCGGGACTGATGCTTCTTAAGCCGATAGTGGTTTCTTTTCCATTAATTCTTACCGTGAAATCAGCTCCGGCTCCGGCCGCATCTCCAAAGTACAATCCCCGATAGCGGAACCATTTATTTTTCTTCATCAATAATTGCTTGAACGCTTCTTCAGTTATCCAGCACTGCACAAAGTTTCTGGTTTTAACTTCGACGTTTCTTCCTTGTTTGCCCCATCCCTCGGTTTGTATTTTCTGCTGGGCTTGGGAGATGAAATTGTCGATTAAAGGCTTGGGAACGGATTGCTCTAAGTAGGAGAAGCCGGAATCGGATTTAGCTTCATCTCTGTTTCCAAAAATTCTTCTCAGCAGGTTAAGTATCACCATAACCATAGATTTATTAGTGCTTTAAATTAATTGTGCTGTTGCGCCAGCTAAATCTTTATAAAATCAGCTATTTTGCCTTTCCCAAATGGCCTGCAATAAAGTCTATTTTAGCATGAGTTATGGAGTACTGCCAGTGCATCATCTGGAACAGAGAGTAGAGAGATGGATCCCCTTTGTGCAGTGCTGGATTCAAAATACAAGTACGCAGTTGACGGAAAAGTGGAGATTCATTCTCAAAGGGCCAGCGTAGACGTGTGCCTCAGTGTTGAAGACGAGTTGAAAGAGCAAATATTTATGGATTATTTTCAATTAGCAGGAACACCAGACTATTTCCATAATGTAGAGTTGGATTTTCTCAATAGAACACTGCAGCCATATGAGAAAAAGCTGGAAGGGTTTAAAGTGGTGGATTTTGATGCAGCGAAAGGTGAGGGATAATTTAAGGTTGCTTTTTTACGTTCTTGAATATTAAGCAATAATGATGGTGCACATTGGGCACAAAACTGTAGCGATATCCGTAAGGATATAAAGTTTTATTGTCTTGGGCCCAAATCCTTTCCCCACGCAGCTGATAATGCTTCTTCATCTCTTGGGCAAAGTCCCAAGCAAGAGTAACGTAATCCCCTTTGTTCATGTAATTCTGCAAAATCACCACTAAATACGCATCTTCCTTCAGCAGTGGCTTTATTTTAATAAAAATTTCTACCAACCGCGATAAGAACTGCTCGTAACTCTCTGCATTTCCTAAATCCTCCTGAGCTTCGCTGTAATTAGTATCCAATCCCTCTTCTTCCCTTTCTTTTGAAGCAAGGCCTTTCTTATTCAGCATCATCCCGTAAGGGGGAGAAGTAATTACAAAATCTATCTGCGGCAAAGAAAAATCTTCCCATAACTTATTCACTTGCGAAGAATCTCCTTTGATAACTACCTGCTTGCATAAGCGTTTTCCTCCGGCTTCACTTAATTGATACTGTGAGTCCAGCTTCTTAACTCTCTCTTCGGCAATCTTAGCATATTTCTCCTGCAGTTCTATTCCGAGCCCGTTTCTCTGGCAATTATAACAAGCTACTAAAGTGCTACCTGTGCCCAAAAAGGGGTCGAACACTACTCCGCCGGTTTTGGTAAAGAAGCGCACAAACTCTTCTATCATCTTTTCCGGATATTTAGCCGGATGCAGAATTTCATCTTTCTTTCTAGGCGGAGGATTATGGATAAACCAGGTTTTGGTAAACTTCAGCCATTCCTGGGCAGAGAGTTCGTTAATTCTGTTTAAAGGAGATACTTCTTTCTGCGTCGGTTTGGTTTCATCAGCCATAATTGCTAGATGTACAACTATTTTATAAAGTTATATGAACTAAAAGAATAAGAATTAAAAAGCAAAACAAAAAAAAACTAAAGAATTTATCTCTTCTTTTTCTTAGCTCTTCCACGAGCCATCTTAGCCCGGCAGACGTTGCCTTTGCCATCAATGAAGTACAGATATCCGCCCTGCTTCTTCACGCCGACTTTAGCTACGACTTCTTTCTTGGTCTTGCCTTTCTTTCGGCCAGCTCTACTCATCAAAGCTCTGGCCACATTTCCAGCCTTATCCAAGAAATAGAGCCATCCTTTCTGCTTCTTAACTCCTACTTTTGCGATTACTTCAGCCATTTAATTCACCCCTCTTTGTTTTTTATGGAAAAGAACATCCTTTCCGTCTATTAGGAAATTGAGGTTGTTTATAAATGTTTCCATTTTAACGACGGTGACGGATTTTTATAATCCAATTTCTTTCAAATCACCCACGTTCAAGCACTTAAAGTCTTCCACAATTCTAGGACAAGCAGTATTGACCCACACGTCGATAAAGTTGAAATTTTCCAATTGGGTTAAGTTTATTTCTTCAGCTATGAACACAAATACTTTTTTTCCTGCTCTCTCCAGCTTTTCCCTCAGCTCTTCCGCCTTCTTCGACTGATTCTGCCCCAGCTTAGTCGTTATTAATATGCCAACTGTATCTGCTGAAAGAAACTTGGACAACTGGCCGGTACGTCGTTGTAGGACTTTCTGCAAGTATTCCGGCGTTAGAATTTCTAATTTTGAAGTAAATGGATTGAAACAGAATACTGATTTTTTGTTTTCGTATAATAAAGCAGTAGGATGAAACTTTCCATCTCCGATATATAAAAAAGCATCATAATCTCCGGAAAATTTGAATACATCGCATCCTAGGACCTGTCCGGGATATTTCCCATGGACTCCTTTAAATAGAGTAACTTTCTTTCCGGCAGTTTCTAATTGCTGCTGGATGCTGCTGATAAAATCATAGAATTGGACGGGAAGGGCTAAGACTATTTTAGAAGGAAGCGGTTTGATTAGGCTTCTTGGAATTGTTAATTTACCCTCATATTTAGTTTCAATGAATAGTCGCTGCATAGGAACGTTTTTATACTATCTCTTTTATATATGTTTCCATGCATAAATTAATCCATGAGGTTATGGAAAGGTTCAGGGAGTTCAGAAGTCGAAATCTCAATAAAGCGGGGTGGTTCTGCCTCAAGTTAGGAATATCGGCCAATATAGCTACTACCATCTCTTTGATATTAGGCATTATTTCAGTATATTTCCTGTTTGAAAACCAGGCTCTGTTTATCCTGTTTGCGATATTACATCTTATTGCCGATGGGATGGACGGGGTAATTGCTCGAGTATCTATGGTTACTAAATTTGGGAAGTATTATGATTATGTTACGGATAACTTAGTCGTTTCTTTATTGTTTCTGGTAAAACTGTGGCTTCAGGTGGATGATTATTATGTGCTGATAGTAATTGGGCTGTATTTATTATCTCATGTAGTTTATCTTTTATCCAAGTTAGAGTATCCAATATTATTCTGCCGGTTGACATTGATTATATTATTGGCTATCCTGCCAGCTTTAAATCTGCCACTTGATTTAGTGTATCTAACAGTAGGAGTGGTTTCTGCGTATACATCGGCGATGCAGCTGCAGACGCTGATGAAGACGAAGCAGAGGGAGAAAGAGAGTTGAGATAATTTCGCCCTGTTTCCTTTTATTTTTTAGTGAGAAATCTTTTATGTGCAAGATAGTTTAAGATGTTCTGAAAATTCTCTTTATCAAAATTTGACTGTAAAACAGAATCCATTGTAAATGAGCCCAATTTACTAAGATATTGAATAACAGCTCATGTTTGACACTTTTTCCTTAGCTCGTCGAAGAATTTCTTAATCAACGAATTTTCATTTATAAGAAACAGAAAAATTAATATTTCAATTGGTGCAGACGTTCATAGAACCGATGATGATGTTAATGAAATAGATAAAGCATATAAATTTTTAGACAAAATGGGTTTGAATAATCACGTGATTAAACTCTGACTTTAGTTTTTCGCCATACTATTTCCAATACATCCCACCCAGCTTATCCTTCAATTCAGAAATCTTTATCCTGGTCTGTTCCGTAGTATCCCTATCTCTTACCGTCACACAATTATCTTTCAGCGAGTCAAAGTCTATCGTTATTCCATACTTTATTCCAATTTCATCGGCACGGGCATAACGGCGGCCTACGGCAGCAGCCTCGTCATAGAAGCAGGAATAGCATTTCTTCAAGTCATTATATACTTCCCGCGCTAATTCTACAATCCCTTCATTATTCTTTACTAATGGAAATATTCCACAATAGATTGGAGTTAGCTTAGTGGACAGCTTCAATACTACATAATCTCTCTCTTTATTATAATGGTAAGCCAAGTCCAGCAGCATATATACAGTTCTATCTGCTCCAAACGATAATTCCAGCACGTGAGGGATGAACTTCCTGCCGGATTCTTCTTCCATTACTTCCATACTTTGCTTAGAAACTCTTTGATGGCCAGCTAAATCATGGTCGGTGCGGTAATGTAATCCACCAATCTCGGTAAAGCCCAATTCATGCAGCTCCACTTCAATATCAAAATGGAATTTATTGTAGAATGCTTTTTCTTTGTCATCCAATTGGTATAATCTGAATTTTTCAGGAGGAACTTTCAACTCATCCAGATAAAACTGCTGAATCTTGGCCAGGTGATATACATAGAATTGAGGAAGTCCTTTCTTGAGCAAATCACCTGCAGTTCTTTCTACCACTTTGTCTTTTTTGCGGTCTTCTTCCAGCAAGGTGCGCAGTTTGTAATTTTTTACATCAGCAAAATCAGGGTGCGATTCAATCTTGCTCGGATCAAAGAATATCTGCAGTTCAGTTTGAGTAAATTCGCGCTGTCTTAAAGTTAGGTTTCGGGGAGAGATTTCATTGCGGTAAGCTCTTCCCACAATAGCTAATCCTAACGGCAGTTTTTTGCGCTGGGCTTCATACTGTAATTTAAAATTCACGTAAGGAGATTGAGCGGTTTCTGGACGGAGAAAGGCACGGTTTCCAGCAGCAGCTCCCATTTGCAGCGGGAACATCAGGTTTAGCACCGAAACTGGCTGTAAATATGACTTGCATTGCGGGCATACTAATTTGTGCTTTACGATAAGCTTAGTCAATTCTTCTGCCGAAAAGCCTTCAGTTCTTTCTTTTATGTGTCTAGTAACAAAATGGTCTGCTCTTTCAGCAAAATCACACTTGGAACATTTTACAATGGGATCGATAAAGTTTTCCAGGTGCCCCGAAGCTTTGAATACATTTTCATGCATCACATTAGCCGCTTCCAGTTCGTAGAAATTGTCGTTTAATCCCAAGAAGAATTTTCTCCATAATGTTTCGTAATTATGTTTGAGCAGTGTACCTAGATGCCCATAATCATATAATCCGGCTACTCCTCCGTAGATTTCGGAAGAGGGATAGATAAATCCTTTCTTTTTGGCAAAGGAAGCTAGTTCTTTAAGGGTAAGTTCCATGATAAGAGTAAAGATATAAAGGATTTATTAAGGTTTGCGTGCAAGGCGATTCACCAATAGTCACTTTAAAATAACAAAATGTTTAAATAGTCGCCGGGTTTTAAGCAAAAAGTAGACAAAATACATCCTAAAACTATATCAAAAATCAAACTACAGACTTAACATGAACCCGCTACAACGTTTATTAGGAAGAGTATCTTACTCGGGATTAGCTGAAGGGAATTATGTTTCACCATCTCCTTCTTCTCGACGTAGTTCACGTAGTTCATTTCCTTCCGTTGGTGCCGTTAGAAGGCTGAGTGGATCGCTGAAATTTAGCGAAGAGGGATTAGAAGTAGATTCCTATAGAGATGTCCCTTGTGCAGGAGCGCCAGCAGGAGGTGCAGCAGGTGGATTTGTTGAGGAAACTTTGCCTATATCTCTGCCAAAAGAAGAAGATGCGCCTAAAACCATCCCTGCACTTGAAGAACTCACCGTTAAAAAGAAAGGACTTTCTCCGTGGAGAACAAAAGGAGTTCGTTCCGTTTTTAGAGGCGCAGGAAGTATGGGGGCTGAGGAGACATTACCACGATCAGGCTACAAAAGCCCATCATGTGCACCTTCAGCTCTTCCTGCTTCATTACCAGCTCTTCCCCGCCTACCGGCAGAAGTATCGGTACTGGAGCAACTGCTTTCTCTCACGTATAATCTGCCGGTTAAAATAACCCGGATAAAAGAGCTTCCACCGACGAGAAAGCAGGTAAAAGAAGTTTATTTCCTAATCAATGAAACTAACCTGTCTAAAGTATGGGTATTCAAAGCCGACCCGGAAAAAACCCGTAATGAACTAAATGCGTACTCTATCATCCACGGGCAGGGAGTGCTTACTGGAAAACCATTAGGATACCAGCCTTCAGCTGCGCCCTATTCGTATGATATAGCAATCTTAGGAGGTGTAGTAGAACATGCCGGAGACCCTTATGAGCAAATGCTGGAAAATTTAGCACTAGAGCCCCGCACCATTTTTTCTACTGCCCAAGCTATTGCCCGGACTATGGCCGACTATCAGCTCAAGCTTACCCGGGTTAAAGAAGAATTTGAGCGTTATGGAATCACTTTATTGCATGCTGACCCAGGAAAGGAAATCAGAGAAAGGCTGTTAGCAGCGTTAGGGAAAACTGAAGACCAAGCCAGCGGGCTAATCGCAGCCTGCTCCCAGCTTTACTCTGCTCAGAAAAGTTCACCATTAATTTCTCATGGCGATTGCCACTTAGGGAATATCGTGACCACCATTGATGATAAGTTCGGAGGATCGCTTAGCATCCAAAAGTTTGGAGTGATTGACTGGGGCTCGCTTCAATACGATACTCCTTTCGGTGATATGCAGGATTTCTGGCTGCATCACCAACGGAAGGCGCAGAAAGTATGTTCTAATAATTATCCTTATGAGGTATCGGCTTTGGAAAATACTTTTGTGGGAGCATTGCAGGAGGTGGCGCGAGAAAAAGGGTACGAAGTAACTCTGGATGAAAACGACAGCTTAATCCAGTCGGCGTTGTGGCATCTGTATGAGATGTATGATCCGGTGAGAAAAGAGCCGGCAGACATAGAAGCTAAAGCCAGAGTGCATGCATGGGGATTGTGGGATAGTTTAGAAGTGCTGGAACAGAAAAGGCCATATCTGAAAGAGACGGCGGAGACGATTAAAAGGGAAGTGAGGGTGTTGGTGGGGGAGAAGTTAAAGATAAGTTAAATTCACAGCACCAGCGCAAAATACCCTCCTGCGCCATCATAAGTCTTCTGCACGATATTTTGAAGGTGCTATGCCATAGGAATATTTTTAAGTGAAAGCGTTTTTAGTCAACCAAAGGGGGCGTTATGGAAGAGCAACTGCCAAAGATTAAATTAGAAGAGCTTCGTATTGAAATAATTAGCCCGATACATGAAACCAGTAATTTCAAGTCATATGAGCCGGAACTAGTTGATTTTCTCATTGAAGATGCTCTGGATAATCAACAGAAGAAGATCTCAACCACGTATTTGTGGTTTCACAAGCCCACGAATGAACTGGCGGGTTATGTTACTGTATTGGCGGATGCAATTAATCTGCAAGGCGAGCTAAAAGAATATTTTAGGCAAGCGGGAATATTTTATCGCTCGCTGCCAGCTCTTAAAATTGGGAGATTGTGCGTTTCTGATGATTATCTGGGGAGGGGAATAGGCACGCTGATGATTGAATTTGCAATTATTTTAGCCGAGAAGATTGGAAAAGACATAGGCTTACGCTTCATTACAACGGATGCCAAGAGAAACCCCGACCCTAGAAAAGACTCGATACACTTTTACAAAAAGTTCGGCTTTGAAATATTAAAGCAACGGGAAAAAGGCACCATTCCTTTATACAAAGACCTAATTAAGAAATGATTCAAAATATTTTCTGTTCTTATTTACGTTAGCATAAAGAATCTTATCTATTGTTGAAATGG
>JACRPH010000009.1 GCA_016214025.1 Candidatus Woesearchaeota archaeon | reverse complement strand
CACCATAAATGCCATCAATAAAGTTATGCCTTACTTGGAAACGGCGATTAAAATAGCTGGGATTTCTTGTGTAAGCGCATTTACGCTAAAGATGGTGGTTCGTTATGTAAGGATTGTAACGTCCAAGATTGAGGCGTTTGCTTCTTCAGTAAAAGGCAAGGAAGGGAAGTGTCCATATAATCAGAACAAAGAATTGCTGGAGGATGAGAAAAAGGTAATCTGTAGTTCAGCAAATCAGAAACCTTACGAAGAGGTGTGTAAAAGCAATAAAGCTTTAGAAGATAAATGCCCTGCCACCGCCAACATGTGGAAAACGGAGAAATACCTTGACCAAGCGTATAGGTGGACTTGTGATAGATTCTTCTGCAGAAAAGTTCCCGCAGGATGGACGTCGAATAAAGAAGTGCCAGAGATTGAATCAGTAATTCTTAAACAGGCGCAATGTACCGCCAGCAGTAGAGGAGTTCCATTAACTCTAATTGAAAATTGCAATGAAGTTATCCAAGATAGTGTTGACCCTAATATCTACAACGTTGAATTAGTCAAAAGGCTTAAAGCCAAAGGAGCTTTCCCCTGTTATCTTAATAATGTAAACAGCCAATATTATTATCGGGAGCCAAATCAGGATGAGAGCGGTAAGATGGAATTGGAATGGATTGCTCCGCGTTCTTTAACCCTCAAAGAAAAAGTTGCACCAAAATTATTTGCATTTTGGCCTGAAAAAGCAGACGCACCCATTGTAGGAGAAGATAAGTCCTGTAAGTCCGTGTGTAAAAACAGACCGGGATACAAAGCTGATGATGAAAATGGAGTTCCTAGCTATCGTCCCTCAGATAATGGTCAAGAGTGGAAAAACGGTGCGTTTGGATGCTACAAAGAATTTATTAATGAAGAAGTATCCGGTATAGGAGGAGAGAGTATTATCCTTAAAGGCAAAGGAAACGACCCTCTTCCTAAAGGAGCTAACTCCGCAGGATATACTTCTGACTGTTTTGTTAATGTGGATGGAAATGGAACCCAGATTAAGCCTGTGAATCGATTTGAAACCGGGTTATTACAATGTGTATGCGTCCCTGATGAAGGGGAAGCCAGTACTCCTTATGGAGCAAGATTAGCAGATAAAGAAGAAACCTGGCTTTACCGGCAGGCGGATATATTCCGTACCAGTAAAGCGTGGGGAACTTATTATCCTGAGAAGAGGTATTATGCCGGCAGGGATTTATCGTCGGCATTTGGAGCAGATTCATTGTTGGATTATATTGGAAGCGAGAAGACCGAAGCTATGGTTAATCCTCATACTGGAATAACCGATACTTTCCAAACCGTATGCCTACCTGGAATAAGGGCAAGATTAGTGATGCTGAGAAGTATACTTCAGGCGGTGCAAGGCTGTATCCAAGATGCCAAGAAAAATGGGTTGCAAGATGCCGGCACTTGTAAAACCTTATTCTCACAGCAAGTGTGCGGGTTGTTATACAAAGGTATTGCTTATCTGGCTTCAGGATGCGGTCCATTAAGTTTTCAGGAAACTTCTAAAGGAGATAAGACTTTAGATGGAGTCGCAGCAGTTTCTTCTGCCGTATTCGGCTCGATAGATGATGCTATGTCTTCTTCTATTGACGAGATAACTTCAGATTACACTAATGAAAACCTGCAATCATTCTTTGCCGGAGGAGCAAAAGGATATGCTCAATCCATCTGTATGGCGGCATTTGGATTTGACTGGCCGATGGGAATGGATTTCATTATGGATTCAGCCTATGCGTTCCCTACGGCAAGTTCGGTTGTAGTAGTTCCATCAGAGAGGGAATTTTCAACATATAATCCTTCCAAAGGAACGGCAGTATACAATTATAATTTGGGCGTTACAATTTTACCCGGATGTAAGATAAAATCTGCTGACGTGTACTTGAAATGTGTGGGCAAAGAAGATTCGGGCCATCCCGGAGTGCAGTGCGGAGACCAAGGTTGTGATTGTATGCACTTGGAAGATAGTACTATTCCTGAATCAGCGCGAACCATGCAATTAGAACATGGAAGAATGTTTGATTTAAGAGCAGGAACGGTAGTAGATATGGGTATTCCCTCTCCACAGAAGGCGTTGAATTCAGAATATCGATTTGATCATGTGGTGGTTAAGTTAAATTTAGATCGGAATGAAGATGCAACCACTTGTTTTGATGAGGGTTATGAAGATGGGGTATTTTATTTTCCGCTTACGGATACTTCTCCTCCGGGAGAGTTTGTGTGCCAGGTTGATCCTCTCTCTGGTAGGTATCTCTGTCCAGAAATCATGAAGATGTTTGGCGGCGGAACTGGAGCATACTTTGATCAGCCGGATATAACTTGTTTTGACAGCGATACTGAATCATGGACGAGCTGCGATACGCCTAATTTGTTCGTTAAAGGAGATGCGATTAAAGTTCGGGGAAATCTTATGACTGATGGCGGTAAGTATTGTTTGAGAACCAGAACTACAGGAAATAGCGGTATACCGACAGATTCAACTGAATTACTCTCTGATCCAGCGGGGCCTTCCCGCCCTACTTTTAATTTAGGCCCGGTTACGGAAGAATTAGTGAAAGGAACGATGAATACGCTTACTTTAGCTTCCGGAGCAGGATGCAGCCAGCCGCAAGCAGTACCCACCTCGGCTGTGTTAACTCCGCAATCATTTGTTTTCAATTATGATATAGTGGAAGGGGGATATCAAATTAGGGTTCCACCGGATTCTCTCCATGCTGATTCTCTTTCCAGCGGATATAGTATTGTGGGAGGCTATCTTAATTATGGAAGCAGCAACGTGCTTACTCCGGAGAAAATTAAGAAAGCCCGGTATAATCTGGGTGGATTGAAAGCTGAGAATTTAGTTGGAGAGCCAGTGGGAGCAGTCGGAACTTCCGGCCAATGCACTTATCAGATTGGAGCGGCTGGTGGAACTGCTGGCGGCTATGTTCCAGGAATTAGTTCTATAAGTGTAGAAATGGAATTATTACAGCCAGATGCTTCCGGAAATTGCATGGATGCAAATATACCTTTGAAATCATCTGGCACCAGAAAAACTACGGCAGAGCAGGTGATAACCATACAATTGGAATCTTCTGCGTCTAAAGTGGTGGGGCAATTGTATCAAGCATTTGTTTCAGGACATTATGCTGATTTAGTAATACCCAAAGCGTTGCAGATATTAAATGAAAAGAAAGCTAATCTGGAAGATGCTGAAGCCATTTTTTATATAGTAGCAGCGTACATAATGACTGATACAGCTAATTGGAAGAGCTCTCAGAAAACTACTATCTGCAATTACATGGAGATGTTTTTCAACCGCCGGTATATGGCCATAGACCAGCCGGCATCGCCATATCCGCCGGAAGTGGTTAATACAGCAGAATTCCAGAAGATAAGTAAATATTTGGGAGAGATAAATAGTACGCTTTCCTGTCCAAGTGTAACATGAACACTCAAAGCAAAGGAGTAACTGAACTGTTAATACTGATGATAGTAATAGTTATGGTAAGTGGGGTAATTCTGCTAATGGTACGTACTGGAATAATTTCTGTAAGTGCAGAAAACGAACAAGTGCAAATATTGAATACAGAATTTATTCCCTTGGGTAGAGGAGGAGAATTAGCAATAGAAAAGTTCCAATTTTGTATGTTGGTAGACAATAATTACAACTGCCAAGGTGAAAGCGATACGTTTTATTTTGGTGATAAAGTTTATTTCCGGTTTACAATTAAGTCCAGCACCTATAATGGAGAAATTATGCTGGTAGAGAATTATAGGATAAAAAATCCCCATGGGGAAACTGTGTTAGAAATAGACGAGAAAAGGAATTTTGATTTTAGAAAGAATAGCAAAGACAAAACCGAAGCGGTTGACTTTAAAGATTACTTTAATCTTGGTTCAGACTTGCCGGAAGGAGAATATACTTTAGAACTGCTAATTAATAATCCTTTAATTGATAAAAAAGTTACACTCGTAAAAAAGTTTAAAGCAACATACGGTGGAGAAGGAGCTGAAGGAGAATAAAATGCATCTGAACAGAGAGGTTTCATTTAAAAAAATGTACTTTTTGGTGGCAGTGTTATTTCCATTACTAATTATGTTGCCTGTAGCATCTGGTAGCAGTAGTTGTGAACCTGCCTCCTGCAAATATGATCCGGAAGGGAAGACAACTCCGGGGGTAGTCCTCTCGGCTCAAAATAATAACAACCAGGTCGCCATCACCTTAGATGCATGTAGTGCTAGTAATGGATACGACGAAAAATTGATAAATTATTTAAGTTCTCAAAACATTCCTGCAACGTTATTCCTTAATGTACGTTGGATAGAAGCTCATTTACAAGAGGCTGAGGCACTGGTCCAAAATCCATTATTTGAAATTGAAAGCCATGGTTATTATCATAAGCCCTGTACTCTGTCGGATGAGTCCGTGTACGGAATACCTGCTACTCAAACTGAAGCTGAGATACTTACAGAAACTAAAGTAGCAAAGGAAAAAATAATAGAGTTGTTGGATGTACAACCAAAATATTACCGCCCTGGAACGGGAATGGCTGACCCAACGTGTGTGAAAATTGCTGCCGAAAATGGGCTCACTATTGTGGATTGGAGTGTAAATGGAGATCATGGTGCAAAAGATTCTGAGAAACAAGTAGAAACAAACTGGCTGAAAGCTAAATCTGGAGATATTATAATCTCACACATGGGTAAACCATCAAAACAGACCGCAGAAGGAGTCATGTCGGCCATCCCTCTTTTAAAAGCACAAGGGTTTACATTTGTTAAACTCTCTGACTTATTGGCTTCTGGTGCATCGGTGATCGGTAGCTCTGCTTCAAGTGGAGTGACTCCGGGAGAAACCAGTGCCAGCACTCCAGGAGCAGCGTCTTCTTGTGCTTCAGACAAAATTGCTTTGCTGGGAGATTCTCTTACCGTAGGCTGGGGAGCTCTGTTTGTAAAAGCTTGTGGTAATCAGCCGGTAAGTTTTGCTGAAGAGGGAATTAGTACCGAACTGATGTTAAATATATCACAAACACAAATTATTACTCAGCCGTTTGACACTTTAATTGTTCTGGGAGGGACGAATG
Source organism: Candidatus Woesearchaeota archaeon (assembly GCA_016214025.1). Classification (GTDB taxonomy): domain Archaea; phylum Nanobdellota; class Nanobdellia; order Woesearchaeales; family GW2011-AR9; genus JACRPH01. Next base: position 12,377 of record JACRPH010000009.1, on the reverse strand, counting down.
ATATTGCTTCAGGCAAGTCTGCAGAGGGGGTTGTCTCTAATTTAGAAGCAATTTATGGGTTAGCTAAAGAGCAGGGGATAAGAGTAATTGTGGGTACAATCCCCCCTTATAATAACGCTAATGAATTAAGTAAAAATGATGTGGTAAATAACGTCAATGAATGGATTAAGGAACAAGAAGGTTATTCAGTAGACCAAGTGGTAGATTTTTACAGCTTATTGGTTGGAGCAGCCCCTTGTATGAATCCAACTTACGGCGGTTCATGTGATAACGTTCATCCTAATGCTAAAGGTTATCAAGCAATGTCAGATAAAGTGTTGAATGAGGTGTTTGGTGAAGCGATTTCTGTTGAAGTGAGTAAAGAAGAAGAGGAAACCGAAGTAGAGTATGACAAAGAACTAATTGGTGGAGCACAGGTGGGAGCAGTTGGCGGACAAAAAGTTCCTAAGAATTTACCACAGCGATGGAAAGAAATCGATGAGACTTGGCAAAAGATATCTCCATCTGTTGGCGGGGTTGGGGTAGGTAAAGTATGGGATAATAGCTTAGGTGAGTGGAACTGGAGAAATTATGATGATGTTTATTTTACGACGGCTACCGGTGCACCAACTAAGGGTGGTGTTGCTCAATCAGTTAAGTTAACTCCGCAGCAAAAGGAGTGGGTGAAACAGTATGCCGTACAGGAAGGAGTGGAACCACAGTTGGCTTTAGCCATTATTGGCTCGGAGTCTAGTGGAAATCCCTATGCAGTTTCATCCACAGGATGTGCTGGATTAATGCAACTTTGTGGAAGTTCAAGCCCAGATGATATAATTAAAGTGCAGTGTAGCCAGAAAGGTGCTCCTCCCGCACATCAATGTAACTTGGATGCGTGCCACACCAAAACAAAAGGATATGTTTGGTGTGAAATCTGCAGCAGTAGTAAGAACAACTGTGCTCAGGATGATCGTTATGACCCAGAGAAAAATATTCATGCTGGGGTAAGAATCTTCAAAGGCAAGGTAGATGCAGTACAGTCTTGCAAAGCCGGGTCAGACCTAATAAAATGTCAAATTGCCGCATATAATGCTGGCCAGGGAGTAATCAACGCTGCTGCTAAAAAAGCTGGAACAAACCCAACTTGGGAAGAAGTTAAAACACAATTAACCGTAGCGTTATTCAAAGAAGTTAGTACAACTTATGCTGGATGGAGTGATGCTAAAGTACAAAGCAAGATAGATGGTCTTAAAGGATGGTATGTAGACCAAATTTACAATACATATATCAGTAGTGCAAAATAGATAAAAAATGCAATTTAAATGAAAGTGATGGTTCGTGAAATGCCAAACATATCCTCAATAACCTCCCGTGAAATACTAGACAGCCGGGGTAATCCTACAATTGAAGTAGATGTTACTATCAGAAAACACAAATATACTGCAGCGGTTCCTTCCGGTGCATCTACCGGAACGCATGAAGCGTTAGAGCTGAGAGACGGGGGAAAACGATACGGTGGAAAAGGAGTGCTGAAAGCCGTAAGCAACGCTAATAAAATCATTGCTCCGAAACTGGTTGGAAAAGATTGCACTCAACAAACCCAAATTGATGAATTAATGCTTAAAGCGGATGGAACCAAAAACAAATCCAAGCTGGGAGCGAATGCCATCCTGGGCGTTTCTTTGGCTTGTGCCCGAGCTGGTGCAGGAGAAAGCGGGAAAGAGTTGTATCGATACATCAACTCACTTTTACCGACAAAACCCAACTCCTCCAAACCTAAGCTCTCTCTTCCGCGACCTTTCTTCAATGTGATTAATGGAGGAATGCATGCCGGAAATTCTCTTCCTTTTCAAGAGTTTATGATATCGCCGAAAGCAAAAACGTTCCGAGAAGCGTTACGGGTTGGAGCAGAAGTTTATCACACGCTGAAAGGAATCATTGCAGAAAAATACGGTAAGCTAGCCATTAATGTAGGTGATGAAGGCGGCTTTGCTCCGCCGATTAGAACTGCCGAAGAAGGATTAAGTTTGTTGATGGGGGCAATAAAAAAAGCAGGCTATTCAGGGAAAGTAGATGTAGCGATGGATTGTGCTGCTTCTGAATTCTACAAAAACGGAAGTTATTATGCTCCAAAGAAGATGACTTCAGGACGGTTAATTAATTATTATTTGAAGTTGCTCAAGAAATATCCTATAATTTCCATTGAAGATCCGTTTGAGCAGGAAGATTTCCACAGCTATGCGGAGTTAAGAAAGAAAAGCGGCATACAAATTGTAGGAGATGATTTAACTGTAACAAACGTAGCTCGAATAAAAACTGCCATCCAAAAAAAGAGCTGCAACTGCCTGCTGCTGAAAGTGAATCAGATAGGAACACTTACCGAAGCACTCCAAGCAGTAGCTCTTGCTTATTCTGCCGGATGGAAAGTCATGGTCTCTCACCGAAGCGGAGAAACTGAAGACACTTTTATCGCTGATTTAGCCGTAGGCATCGGCTGCGGGATGATTAAGTCAGGAGCCCCCTGCCGGGGAGAAAGGACGGCGAAGTATAACCGCTTGGTGAGGATTGAGGAAGAAATCACCAAACGATAAGGAATTATTTATATATGCTCCCCAATTCTCTCATTTATAATGGACAAAGAGAGGTTCTTAGAGAACTGTAAAAATAAAGAGTATGATGAGGGTGCACTTAAGCTGATTGCTCAGGCAGCTGAGTTTGCTCAGGAAAAGCTGAAAGGGAAGTTCCGGCTTAATGGAACTGTTTTAGAGCATAATCTGCGGGTAGGTTCGATTTTAGTGGATAACAATTCCCCTCCGGAAGTGGTGGTAGCAGGATTATTGCACGGGCTAAGCGGGCATAAAGAAGAGATGGTCAAACCTTTTGGTGCAGAGATATGGGATTTAGTTAAAGAGGCTGAAGATGTAAAAGAATTAAAATCAAAAAATAAGAGCATACAAGCCGAAGCGCTGAAGAAGATTCTGCTTACTACATTAAGTGATGTAAGGGTTATCTTAGTAAAGCTGGCTAACAAGCTGGATAACCTAAGAACTATACAATATCTGCCGCCGGAAGAACAGCACCGGATTTCTCAGGAAGTGCTGGATGTTTATGCTCCGCTGGCGTATCGTTTAGGTGTAGAAAAGATCAGGGTGGAGTTAGAAGATTTGGCATTTAAAGTTATTAATCCCCAAAAGTATGCTGAAATTAATCTATATCTGCACACTTCCAGCGAGCAGCGGGAGAAAGATATTGGGGAAGCGATTGAATCAATTCAGCAGCTGGTGAAAGGAAAAGTATCTTTGATTAAAATAAAAGGCCGTTCTAAGCACATTTACAGCATCTACAAGAAGATGGCTCTGCGCGGAGTAAAGCTGGAAGACCAGTATGATTTGTATGGGATACGCATTATTGTTTCGGAGGAGAGGGATTGTTATACTTTATTGGGGCTTCTCCATGAGAATTTTGAGCCGCTGCCGAGCAGATTGAAAGATTATATTGCTGCCCCTAAATCAAATTTTTATCGTTCTATCCATACTGGAGTAAAGCTTCCTAATGGAAAAATTATTGAGCTCCAGATAAGGACTCCGGAGATGGATGCCTTTGCTGAAGAAGGAATTGCGGCCCACTGGAAGTACAAGAAGATGGGTACGCAGGAGAACTTTGAAAAGAAAGTGTCGTGGCTGCGGGAAATTCTGAACCTGCATAAAGATGAAGGAGATAAGGAATTCTTAGAAGCAGCTAAAGTGGACGTATTTGGAGATAATATTTTTTGCTATACTCCTAAAGGTGATGCGAAGGAGCTGCCTAAAGGGGCTACGGTACTTGATTTTGCGTATGCAGTGCATGAAGAAGTAGGAAATCATGCCATCGGCGGCAGAGTTAATGGGAAGTTCGTGCCATTGCGTAAAGAGCTGGGGAAAGGCGACGTAGTAGAAGTGATAACAAATAAAGTTCAACGGCCGCACCGCAGCTGGCTGAAGATTGTGAAGTCTCCTAGTGCTCGGCAGAAGATACGCAAGTTTTTACGTGAAGTAGAAAAATTGCCTGACTTGCATTATCGCCGGCCTAAAGTTCTGACGAGTGAAGAGCAAAGTATTATGGTAGATTCAGTGGAATATCCTACGGCATTATGTTTGATGGCAAAATGCTGTGAGCCGCTGCCGGGGGAAGGGATTGTGGGAATTCTCACTAAGCGGAAGCTGATATCCGTGCATAAAAAAGAGTGCCGTGAAGTGCAGAAAGAAGAAGAGCGCTGGGTAGATGTGAAGTGGAAAGAAACCTTCAACCAGAAGATTCGCTTTTTTGTTCGGGTTAATGAAGCTAAGGCTAAGTTAATTGGCAGCGGAGAGATGGAAGGCTCGTTTTTAGTGGTGCCTAAAGACTTGGAGCAGGTTAAAGAGCTGGTTAGGAGAGTGGGGAAAGTTAAAGGAGTAAGAAAGGTTTATTTTGAGTGAAATTAAATCATCATCTTAACCATATCAACCATCCTACAGCTATAGCCCCACTCATTATCATACCATCCGACTACCTGCACTAATCTGCCGTTTACTTTGGTGAATTCGCTGTCAATTATGCAGGAATGGGGATTACCGATAATATCTGAACTTACTAATGGCAGTTCACTGTATTCCAAAATCCCTTTCATGGAAGTTTGGGATATTCTTCGGAATAATTTGTTAATTTCATCCACATTGGTTAAGCGATGCACTACTGCAGTTACTATAGTGATTGAGCCGTCGAGCACCGGAACCCTTAGCGCCATGCCATCTAAATGGCTTTTCAATCCGGGAATGGTCTTAGGCACGGCAGAAGCCGCTCCGCTGGAATGAGGGATAATATTCAAAGCCGCAGCTCGTGCATTTCTTAGATTCTTGTCCGGAGCATCATGCAATTTTTGGGTGGCAGTATAAGCGTGAGTGGTATTAAAAAAAATATGTTCGATTTTAAAGTAATCATTCAGCACTTTGACCATGGGCGCAGTACAATTAGAAGTACAGGAAGCGTTAGAAATAATGTGGTCAGTTTTGGGATTGTAATCGTTTTGGTTAACACCGAGGATGATGGTTTTGATGTGCCTGTAAATGCTTGCCGGCTAATTCTTTGGTCAGGAAAAATCCGCTGCATTCTAATGCAACATCAACTTTAAGCGCTTTCCACGGTAGCAAAGCTGGATCTTTCTGTGCGAATACTTTAATTTTATTCTTTCCTACAATGATAGAATCGTTAGTGAAAGATACCTCTTCGTCAAATTTTCCATGCACTGAATCATATTTCAGCAAATGTGCTAGGGTTTTTGTATCAGTTAAATCATTTATAGCCACAAAATTAATACTTTTATCTTTAAATCCTGCACGGAACACCATCCGGCCGATTCTGCCAAAACCGTTAATTGCTACATTAATTGCCATGTTAAACACCTCTTTTTTATTATGATATGTTCTAGGGATTCTTCAAGTGTTTAAAAAACTTTGTTCCAGAAAGCTTAAAAATAGTGGAAAAATGCTTCTTTCAAAAGAGGATGATTACTCCCAATCTTAACGAAACTCAATTCGATAAAACACTAGAGGATAAAATAAGTCCTAGAAAAGATCTGGAACGGCCAGTTCGTCAGGCAATTGCACCTTATCGCCGGTATGATGGGCGGTTGATACGATTAATTTATGATGTGTACCGCCAAGATGAAGCTTCTGAGATTTATTGCTTAAGGTTCAATGAAGATCTGCTGGGGAACTATAAGTAATTATGGAGGATAAATTATATAAACCGGAGTGTTAAGTATTAATTATGCCTGCATTAACTCTTATTCCCAACACCGAAACGATTGAATTTAAGCCAGGAATGATAGAACGCTATTCTAAATTAACCGATTGGGAAGAGTTCAAGAAGTATTCTCTTTCTTACCCTCGCCGCAGTATCCGCATTAATACCGTATTAGGTTCAGTAAAAGAGATTAAAGCCGGTATTGAAGCTAAAGGCTGGAAGTTAGACCAGATTCCGTGGTGCAAAGAAGGGTTTTGGGTAAGTAATCCGACTCGGAGAGATATCGGTAATTTGCTGGAGCATCATTTGGGCAAGATTTATGTGCAGGAAGCGGCATCTATGCTTCCACCATTGGTATTGAATCCGCAGCCGGGAGAGGTTGTGTTAGATATGTGTGCGGCTCCGGGAAGCAAGACTACGCAGATGGGAATTATGATGGAGAATAAAGGATTAGTGATAGCTAATGATGTAGAAGGAATCAGATTACAGTCGTTGGGGATTAATTTACAGCGAAGCTGTTTGACTAATATGTTAATTTCATTAATGCACGGGAAGCGCTTTTATCAGTTCGGGTTTGATAAGATTTTGTTAGATGCGCCGTGTTCAGGAACGGGAACGATACGGAAAAGCCTGAAGACGGTGCGCTGGTGGAGCCCCGGATCAGTTAGGTCTTTAGCTCGGCAGCAGAAAGAGCTGATTAAACGGGCATTTGAGAACCTTAAAGCCGGTGGAGAGATGGTTTATTCTACCTGTTCGGTGGAGCCGGAAGAGAACGAGGGTGTGGTAGATTATTTGCTGAAAGAGTTTCCGGAAGCGGATGTAATGAAAGTTAAGTTATCGAGATTGAAAACGAGCGCACCGGTGTTAGAGTTTGAAGGAATGGTGTATGATGCTCGATTGAGTAAAGCTATACGCATCTGGCCTCAGGATAACGATACGGAAGGGTTCTTTGTGGCGAAGATAAGGAAAAGAGAGTAAATTATGATTTTATTCCTCTTTACCTTTCTCAATCAAAATCGCCAGCTCTTCTTGTACCTTTCGAAAAGGAGGAAGACTCCCCAGAATCAACTTTTGTAAATCCATCTCCCACATTTTTTCTTTTGCAGCAATAGCCTCCAGTAAGTCTTTTTTGTTGAAATGGATTCCCACGATTTTTAATTTCTTCTCTATTAATTCTTCATCCCATGCGACTCCTTTCTTCAGCAAGAACCACAAATCATAGACATCACGCGCTTTATCCCGACTGAGGATGGTTCGTACCTTTTCTGCTACTATTTCCTGTTCTTTCATAACATAAACCTCAAAAGAGGGTATTTCTCGATATGATGAGAATAGCATTTCAAACCCAGCATACTGAACTTTTTCTCTCAAAGAGATATTGATGGGGATAAAAACCAGGCTTTCCTTACTTCCATTATATAACGGCCCTTTACATTCAAGATGGACATTTATCTGCTGGCGATACTCCTGAATCTCTTTTATTTTTACCGAAATGCCTAATAAAGACAGCTCCTCTACTACTCTCTGAATTGTTTTAGATATTTCCTTACGATGTTTCATAAATGTAAAATCCAAATCTTCGCTAAAGCGGTTTAACCGATACATTTTATACATGGCCGTCCCGCCTTTAAACACCAATTCGTCTTTTATTTTAGTATAGAGAGCAAAGAGAAGCACCTCTAATAAGTAATCTCTTTCTGCATTTGGGAGAGAAAGATGTTTTGCTTCGGCAATCTTGGATAATTCATCTTTTCGTAACATTGTCTATTATCCTCCATTTTAGGTTTTTCTTTCCTCGGACGGGCAGGGAATAATCCAGAGGAATATAATTATGGTCTATGTACTTTTGCAGGCGAGCATAGTAATCTTTTCCGGCTTGATCTAAAATATAGCCAAACCGCTTAATAAGGCTCTTGTTACCCGCTTTAAGCAAGTAGGACACGAGTTTCTCTCTCCTCAATCGGGGAAAATTAGACCTAATGATATCTCTGATTTCAGAAAAAGAGATCATCTTAAAGAGGGCGGCATCAAGCAAGGCTTTTTCTGGCTCAGCCATAAATAATTCTTTTTCTTCCCGAATGTTTTTAGTAAAGCCAAACATAAGCGCCGGTTTAGTGGTAATGAACTTAAAGCTCATCCCTTGGAAAGAAAGTTCTCGTTTTCTTCTTTTTTTGGAAGTTACTACTTCGATAAGGTTGGGAAGCTGTTCGGTTAAGTTGTGGTGCCGCAAGGCAGCCCAGCCCGAGATATAACTTGGCCAAGTAATATTTGAAGCGACCACCCACGGGTCTTTGCACATGGTATATTTATTCTTCTCGATGGAGAGAATCACTTTTTTTTGTTTCAGCCGGTGAACGAAGAGCCTAAGATACCTTTGGTTAGTCTTCAGTTTTCTCGCTACTTTAATCAAATCAAATACGGGGTACGGTTTCAGCTGTTCTAATAATTTTTCAGTAGATTCTCTCATTTCTTTAATGGAAGAGCTAAGCCTATATAAATGTTTCTATTTCATGCTACTAAAGTTATCATTAATGATAATTATGGGTGCTTGGAATAGTAGGTATTCTAATCTGTAACGCTTTAGTAATCTGAAGTATTACTCTAATCTTAACTGTTGGCATTTGGCGCATTTCTCTATAATAAGCAATCAATCATATCATTTTTGATAAGATTGGTGGGTTACGGATTAGGAGGTTTTTTTAGGATGGGGAAGTTGTTATTTCGTATAACAACGGGGCCCTGTTAAGTGAGGTTTGCCGAAGGCAAAAGCGCAGCGTCCCGACGAATGAAGCGAAGCGTAATGAGGGGAGTTGCGTAGGAGGCAAAATTTATTTTTTTCTTAGAATACAAACAACATATTCACATTTTCTTAATCCATCAAATTTTTTATTAATATTAAATCCATCAAACCAATCTAAAAACTCGAAATCGCTCTGTTTTATCATTAACTTGAATTCTTGAGGTAGAATAAAATTGTAAATATTCGGTTCGAATAATTTGATTTTCTTTCCATTATCGTTAACAAATAAGGTTAGATTCTCTTGTAGTAACTGTCTTGAAATATCAATAACTCGCTTTTCATATTCAACTTTTACTTTGATATTTCCTCTTTTTGAATAGTCAATAAACTTCCCTTCAATTTCATTAACATCACCTTCAATGACCATATGCAACACATACAGGCCGCCTTTCTTCAGGGAATTTGATACACACTTCAAATGTTGAAGAAATTCTTCGTGATTTTTTCGATATATTGAACCGAAAAGAACGAAGCAAAAATCAACTTTTTCTTTTAGCTTAAAGTTAAGCATATTTGCATAAGCTGTTTTTATATCAACTTCTTTTTTCTTAGCTTTAGTCTTAGAAAAATCCAACATTCTTTTATTTAAATCTAATCCAACAAATTGGTAGCCTTTCTTAGAAATTTCTTCAACATAGGGGGAGTTACCACAACCAATTTCCATCATTGAATACACTTTAACTTTTGAATATTTTTTAGCAGCCTTATCAAGAAAATCAACTTCTTTCTTTACATTCCTTAAGCTAGACAGAGCGATTTCGTAATATTCCGGATTATTATATGCTTTTGAAACCATAGTTTGTATGAATTAATTCATAATTATAAAAGTATCGAAAATTTTGCCCCAGTTGCAATTTCACTTAACACGTGTTATTCACCATCAACCCTTTACCTCTCCTTCACCGTCCCTTTGACCAAATCAATCAGCTTCGACGGATGACCGGATTTCTCCCCTTCGTAGATTATGAATTCAACACCAACTTCGAGCTCAGGGTCAAGATTCTCCAATTTGGTCATGAACGGCTTTCCTTGCTGGTTGGCAGAAGTAGTGACCAAAGGCAAGTTTAGTTTTTCCACTACTTTGCCAAACCAATGCTCTGGAATTCTTACACCTAAAGTTTCCTGCCCCAAATTTACGCTCTTAGCCACTACTGATTTGTTTCTCAACTTCAGAATTAAAGTATATGGTCCGGGAAGCTTATTCAGCCATTCTTCGCTTTTTTTATCGATTGCACAGTTCTTCTTAATCCAATCTATGTTGGGAGCCCATACAGATAGTGGGTTGTCTTGGCGCTGTTTGAGCGTTCTGATTTTAGCTACTGCTTTTTCATCTACCGCGTTACAGCTGAGCCCGTAAATGGTGTCAGTAGGATGAATAAATACTGCTCCTTTCCTGATTTTTTCAGCTATCTCATCAAAGCGCACTTGCAGTTCAGCTTTAGTCAAAACTTCCATTAAAAAAAGAGGGCGGGGAAGGAGTTTATATAATTTGTGCACTTTTTGAGATTGATTAACCTTTTATTTTTTAAGACAATTCTTTCTCTAATTCGTTAATCGTAGGCAAGCTTGTCTTTAATCTCTTTGGTATAGCTCGAACAATTTTATATTCAGAAACGCCTATGGGTTTACTAATGTCTTTAAGAGCATACTCTGCAATAATTTTATCTTTACTTTTACATAAAATAATTCCAATAGAAAGGTTATCCCCTTTCTGTTTCAGGATATTATCAACTGCTGAAAGATAAAAGTTTAGTTTTCCGGCATATTCTGGCTTGAATTCTCCTGTTTTTAGTTCAATCACAATAAAACAACGTAATTTGAGATGATAAAAAAGGAGGTCAATATAATAATCCTGTCCGGAAACTTCGAGGGAGTACTGGCTCCCAACAAATGAGAACCCTGCACCTAATTCTAGCAGAAACTTGGTGATATGTTTAGTTAGTTCATTCTCAATTTCCCTTTCTTGCGCTTCATCTCCTAGAGACAAAAAATCAAAAATATATGGGTCTTTAAGTGTTTGTCGTGCTAGATCAGATTGCGGTGCGGGTAATGTCGCTTCAAAATTATGTGAAATTTTTCTTTTTCTAGAGTATAACTCACTTTCAATCTGATGAATTAAGATGTTTCTTGACCAATTGTTTTTAATTGCTTCAGTAAGATAGAAACTGACCTCTGCTGGATCTTTGATTTTATTAACTAAAATTACGTTATGCCCCCAAGGCAATTGTCTAACAAGTTGTTGGACTTTTTCATCCATCTTTGAGTAAAACAGATACCATTGGCGAATATTAAATAAATTAGCTCTTGAGAACCCTTTTAGATCAGGTAATTCTCGTTTTAAATCAGAAGCAGGCATTTCCACCACGGAATCTCCCCACTTGCTTTTTGCCTGTTTCTCAGAAATCATTTTACCTACATCCCAATACAATCCAATTAACTCCTTATTTACAGAAACAGCTGCTTTAATCTGGGCTGATTTTACTCTTGCTTTAATATCATTTAGTAAGCAAAGATATTCTTTGTTCTTGATTGAATACATGCTTTACACCTTCTTTTTTGATAGATGAAGAAAAATAGGTAATGGTCCGGTGGTTGGCCTAAACAAAAACCATTACCTTTTATTTCTATCCCATTTGGCTTAAGTAAATTCGACAGTGGTCTCATAATATCAAATATGCTTGACTAGTCTCACTATATCAAAGCGTTTGATACGCACTAACTCATTCTTCAACACGTTTGATATAATACTCATCAATATGCATCTGCCGCAGATACAGCTGATTGACGCTGTGCTGAATGTCAGGAATACTCTCATATCTTCGTAATAATCCATTTATCCGGTCTTTGAATTTCATCTTGTTTACCTCCACACTTTTATCCATTCCCCACTGAGTTGATAGTCGAAGCTATTTTCCTTTCCACGGGTGGTGCGCATGGTTAGCTCTTTAACCTGCTGTTCAAACAAATGTCGTATAGTTCGAGTTGACAAATCTATCATGTGGACTCACCTCTTTACTTTCTTGGTGAAGGAGTTGGTATTTAAACCCTAGTCGCGGTTGTCCAGTGCGGGAGTGGCTACCCTAGTTTGGGCTTTTAGGCGCTGATGAGCGAGAAATAACCGTTTATAGCCTGTCCAGTGGGTGTGTCCAGTGGGTGTCCAGCTGGCTAAAAAGAATAACACTAAATCTTCACAAATGATAGAAAAATAAAAGTTATATGATCAAAATAAAGAACTCTACACCACAACCCCATTCAGGGTTCCTTCTTGTCCTGGGCGGGAGGTTACTCTTACTTTTCCTAACTTGGTTTCTACGATAGCTCCTTTAGTGATAATGTTTCGGATAACCAATTGAGGATTAGCCGGGTTGCCTACTACGTTAAGAATATCAAGCACGGTTGTTTTTCCGTTCTTGTCAGCCACGTTAATCTTATTAGCTACAAGTAAAACCTGCTTCTTGTTTCCGCCTAAGCCTCGGGCAGCAACCATCTTCTTCTCTTGGCCTAATTTAGTTAAAGCGGGAAATCCAGCCAGTTCATATTTCTTCTTGGTGCGAGAATAGTGGTATCTTCCACCGCTTACTTTCCGTACTGATTTTTCTTGCGAGCGTGCCATGTTAAGCTTATTTCCGGGGCGTATTTAAAAAGATTTTGTTGTGGTTTTGTGATTGTTTAATTTGATAATCTGTTCACACTTTCTTTGCTAAGGGACTGTAATAAAATAATTATAGCATAACTTTATATAGTATTATTACTTTCTACCGGTTTATGATGATTGGTGCTCTTAAGGAAAAGTTTGAAGTAATGATGCCGCATCTCAATGAAAGGAGTTTACGGCACTTTG
>JACRPH010000022.1 GCA_016214025.1 Candidatus Woesearchaeota archaeon | reverse complement strand
GATGATGAGCTTAGTATTGACTTTTCTAAAATAAAAAATAAGCTAACGGGATGGTTTAAAAGCGAGACTAAGCCTGAACCTCATACTGACTCTCACTCTGAACCTAAATCTATTTCAAAGGGGAGTGAGGATGAACTCTCTTTAGATTTTGCGGCTATCACTTCTTTCTGGAAGAAGCACCAGAAGTGGCTGATTCCAGTAGCGTGTATCTTAATTGCGATGGTTATTTCTATTTACTTTAGAACCATGCCCCAGCGAATGCCCATTACGGATGAGTGGGCGCAGAATACGGTGTATAATTTTTATCAGAACAATATTGTAACTCAGATAAACCAGCAGTATCCCAATTTACCGCAGCAGAATAAGAACGTTTTGATTGAGAAAGAATTTGGGAAGTTTAAAGAGCAGAATAAAGCTCAAATTGAGGGAGATATAAAACAGGTTTCACACCAGTATAAAGAGCAATTTAAGGATGAGAATGGAACGCTGTATTTGCTGGGGATTGATCCATGGCACTTTTACCGGCAGACTTATTACATCTTAGAGAATGGGTTTCCGGGAAGCGAACTGAAAGACGGTATTCCTTGGGATAATTATAGGCTGGCACCAACCGGAGTAGAGGGAAGATGGGATTTTCATGTATGGGCGGGGGCAACGCTATATAAAATTATGAATTTATTTGGCAATTATCCATTAATGTTTACTTTTTTCTTTATTGGCACGATATTTTCTGCTTTAGCGGTAATTCTAGCTTTTTTTATTGGGAGGAGAATCACTGGAAATAATGTGGGTGGATTTTTTACTGGGTTGCTTATTGCAGTTTCATCATTCTTTGTACAGAGAACTACAGGAGAAAGTTCCGATACAGATGTATATGTAGTGTTCTTCCCTTTATTGATAACTTGGCTGTTTTTGGAAGCGTTTGAAGCCAAAGAATGGAAGCAGAAATTAGGGTGGACTGTTGGAGCAGGAGCAGCTACGGGATTATTTTCTTTTGCCTGGAGCGGGTGGTGGTATGTGTTTGATTTTATTCTGGCTACAATTGGAATTTATGTGGTTTATCTATTAATTAAAGATTACCATAAGATTACAGAAACAATTAAATCAAAAGGATTCCTGAACCAAATTTACTTTTTTGGTGGATATGCAATTCTCTCGGGAATATTTGTGAGTTTGTTTATGGGCTTTTCCACTTTTTATAACGGGTTTCTAGGTCCTTTTGGTTTTATACAACTAAAAGCAGTGGCGGTAACTTCCCTCTGGCCTAATATTCTTACTACCGTAGCTGAGTTGAATGTTGCTCCGCTCTCTCAAGTGATTGAGATGTTGGGGGGAAAATTACTGTTCGCTTTAGCGTTGGTGGGAGTTCTACTTTCATTTCTAAAAAAAGATTCTGAAGGAAAGTTTGATGTTAAAGTACCTATTTTCTTAACGTTGTGGTTTATTGCCTCTCTCTATGCTACCACCAAAGGAGTCAGATTTACGTTACAAGCTACTCCCGTATTTGCGATTGCCTTTGGCGCATTTTTGGGATTTACGTGGCAGTATGCTTCGCACTGGATAACCCAAGAATTAAAGATGGAAAAACACGTTACGCAGATAGTGGTATTCATTTTATTAGGGATATTGTTAGTCCAGCCGATTCAAGCCGGATATGCTCAAGCTTACGGCTCGGTTTCTTCCATGAATGATGGATGGTATAATACTTTAACTAAGATTAAAACCGAAGCTCCTCAAAATATTATCATAACCTCATGGTGGGATTTTGGCTACTGGTTCCGAGCTGTTGCCGATAGACCAGTTACTTTTGATGGAGGTATGCAAGTTGGTTGGGGAGCACATTGGGTAGGAAAAAGTTTGCTTACCTCAAATGAAGAGGAAACGGCTGGAATTGTAATGATGCTTAATTGCGGACAGAATTCAGCCTTTGACGAATTGGATAAGTTCTTTAACGATACTCCTAGAGAGATTGAGATCCTGCATAAGCTCCTACTGGAAGACAAGGAAGGAGCAATTAAAATCCTGAATAAAGAAGGATTGACTACGGAGCAAATTGCTACCATTATCAAATATTTGCACTGCGATGCTCCTGCGGATTATTACATCACTTCTGATGATATGGTGGGCAAAGCAGGAGTATGGGGGCATTTTGGCAGCTGGGATTTTAATAAAGCAGCCATGTACCAGGAAACTAAGAATTTAGCCCAAGCTCAAGCAGTACAGGTGTTGACCAGTAAATGGAATTTAACTCCCTCCCAAGCGGACCAGGTTTATTATGAGGTTCAGAATACTCCTGCCGATCAGTATGTAGCGGGCTGGCCTAGTTATATCTCCGGAGCAAATGGGTGTCAGGAAAAAGGAAATAATACTTTATCTTGTGGAGTTAATACGCAGCAGGGAACAGTGCTGATAAATGTTGAGCTGAACAATTACACTGCTACAGTTAAAACTAATGGTAAAGAGGTGGTGTATCCTAATTCATTAGTTTATGCCGATAAAGAGGGAGTGAAAGAGAAGAAATTTACGGGAAGTTTAATTGGATTTTCAGCCATACTAATTCCGCAGGGAAATAATTATGCCATGATGCTAAGTGATCCAACCTTAGCCAATAGTGTCTTTACTAAGCTATTCTTTTTTGATGGGCATGGAATGAAGTGCTTTAAGAAATTTGATGAAGCCAAGCCGTTTACGGGTGGAAAGATAGTTACCTGGATAGTAGATTATGACTGCCAGCAGGAGAATAAAGTATTTTTCCTGCCGAAAGAGGAAGTGGATGCGGCACATATCTTAATTTCTACTCAGAACAGAACTGATGCAGACGCGTTGAAATTGGCGGAGGAGATAAAAGCTAAGGTTACTACGGCTAACTTTGCGGATTATGCTAAGAAATATTCTGAAGATCCGGGCTCAGCCGTTAATGGGGGAGAATTAGGCTGGTTTGGGAAAGGGCAGATGGTCAAGCCGTTTGAAGAGGCTGCGTTTGGGCTTAAAGCTGGAGAGATTTCTGAACCAGTTAAGAGCCAGTTTGGCTGGCATGTGATTTGGGTGAAGGAGAAGAGAGAGAAGTGAGATGGAAGAGCCTTCTGTTCTGATTGTAGAAGCAAAGAAAGATGAGCCAAAAGTCGGTAAAATAGGTTCTTTTTCGATGAGTTCTTGGATAAAGAAGTTGGAATGGCAGGATTTGGTCGCAATAACAATCACTTTAATTGTGTTCGTTTTTTTTTTTAATTTAGCTAATTCTTTTGTACACGTTCCCAGCCCGGTCTTTGGAGGAGACTATTATCGAGATAGAGGTTTTGTAAAAAATATTGTAGAAGGTAACCCTATCTGGTCTGATGGTTTTTATGTTAATGAAATACAATATTATCCTTATCTAATCTTTGTTCTTCAGGCAGGAATCGTTCAGCTCACTGGATTAGACGTAGATACAGTTTTCATCTTTTTCCCTCTATTGATTGTTCTGTTAGGAGCATTAGTATGGTATTTGTTAGGTACAGCATTATTCAAGAATAAAACGGGCGGATTACTGGTGCTTTCTTCATTATTTGGCATCACTTATTTTTTTGGGTTAAAATCTTCTGATGTTGGTTTATTTGTCCTCGTTCCTTTATTCTTATTTTTTTGGCTAAGATACGAACAGACCAAACTGGGGAAATTTTCTATTTGGTGTGGTATTGTACTTGGAACTATTGCTTTGGTTCATGGGGGTAGATTTCTTGGTTCAATATTTCTATTTGCAATATCAATTATGATTTTGTTTATAATTGAGATAGTCAAGACAAAAGAGAACCGAGAGAAAATGATATTGATTAAAGAGTTTTTCTTAAAATATTATCTGATTTTTGTAATTGCTATTGCTATTTCACTTATTTTTTTCCTTCCTCTCTATTTAAAATACCAATTGCATTCCGTGAATAATGTTACTGTCTGGGGAGATACAAATATTGAACAATTGGGGTTATCTTGGATATGGGCAATTTTTAAACAAATGTTTTTTAATACATCTAAAGTTACTCTCTTTTTAACCAGCTTTATTTCTTTAATAGGGTTGGCTGTTTTGCTTCTTACAAAAAAAAGCTTTGAACAAAAGTGGCTGTTAGTAATTTGTGGTGCTAATTTAATTGCATTGGAACATCATCTTTTAACTAGGCCTTTGTTCAACACTTATTTCAATCCAGGAAAATTAGAATTGATTACTTTTCTAGCTCCTCTTTTCTTTGCTTTTGGGGCACTTTTTATTACTCAGAACATTGAGAAATGGCTAAATAAGAAAATAATAATTGGTGCAATCCTAGTGCTATTACTAACACCTAATTTTTATATTCAACTCAAGGATTACCAGGGAAGCCAATGGATTAAATACGGCCAACAAGAAAGCGAGTATGTTGATTCTCTTTATCAGCTAGCAGATTATATAACGGCTAACGTAAATAAAAATGAAACTATTTTAAGCAACGATGAATCCGGATTTATGCTAGCCACACTTTCGGGAAGGAAAGTGGTTCTCACACGAAGGACTCATGCGAATTACTATGTAGATATTGATTTAAGAATAGCTGAAGCCACCGCTTCAATGTATGGAAACAATCTCACTTTTAGTAAACAATTTCTAAAGAAATATAATGTTAAATACTTGTATTTGGACCAGAATTTATTTACTTATTCTATGCGTGTGCGAACTGATTTGAAGTCGCTCCTGCAACAGAACCAAGTTAATTTCTCTGAAGTTTATGATCGATATGATATCGCCTTGCCTTTAGATCAGACTAATGGGATGGACCTTTTATTAATCCCTCCACAAAAACTTAACCCAAAATTTTTAGAATTATGGGAGAAAGCTTATCAAGTAAAAGTAGAAACTCAAATCGTAGGAGAACTTTATCGATTAAAAGAAAATTAACTGGATTGCCAGATGAAAAAGATAATTATTACCGGAGCTTGTGGATTAGTGGGAATGAACCTGCTTTCTTTAATAGATAAATCAAAATATCAAATAATCGCTATTGATAAAATTGAACACAATATTATTTTAGCCCAAAAACTATCTCCTGAAGTTGAATTCATAAAAGCAGATATTGTTATAGATAATAATTGGAAGGAATCTTTTAAAAATGCTAATTGTGTAATTCAACTCCAAGCACAAATTTCTTCATCGCAAAAACGAGCTTATATTAAGAACAATATTGAATCGGTAAGAAATATTATTTCGGTCTGTGAGAGATATAAGATTAAACATTTAATCCATTTAAGCTCATCGGTAGTGATTTCTGTTGCAAACGACCATTACACCAATACAAAAAAAATTGGAGAGCAGTTAGTAATTGGGAGTAAAGTGCCCCATACCATTTTAAGGCCGCCTTTAATGTATGGTTGCTTTGATGTCAAACATTTGGGATTTCTAACTAGAATCTTAGAGATTAGCCCAATCTTTCCTATGCCTGGTTCCGGAAAGTATTTAAGACAACCATTATTTGTTCAAGATTTATGTAGGATTATAATTCATCTTATTGAAATTAAACCAAAAAGTAAAATTCACAATATCATCGGAAAAGAAAAGATAAACTTAATTGATTTATTGAAAATTATCGCCAAAGAGAAAAAAATACATCGTTTTTATCTAAAAATTCCAATCCTCATATTTGTGCTCTTACTTAAGTGTTATAGCCTAATCACTAGAAGCAAGCCTTTTGTTCCAGATCAACTTAAAGCTTTAACTGCAGGGGACATATTTCCAGTAACTGGTTGGGAGGAAGAGTTTGGTGTAAAATATACTCCTTTTCGAGAGGGGATACGGAAAATGTTAAATTCTTCATATTACAAATATCGATTGGAAATGGAAAGAAATAAAGAATGAATAAAAAGAAATTAATTATCCTAGGAGGAGGACTATCGGGTTTAGCAGCAGGAGAGATTCTATCTAAACACTTTGAGGTAGAGATTTTTGAATCTGCCCCCTTTCTCGGCGGATTAGCATCTAACTTTGAGAAAGAAGGCAAATTTATCCCTCGCTACTATCATCATATTATCCAGAGTAATACTATAACCCAAGAATACTTAAAGAGATTTGGAGATATTGAAAATCTAAACTGGAAAAAAATAAAAGTTGCGATAGGAGTAGATGGGAAAACCTACAACGTTAATGAAATCAAAGGGTTATTAAAGTTCAATTACTTAACACTTTGGGAGAAAATTCGTTTTGGCTTGTTTGGATTATATTCTTTATATTTTATAAATCTAAAAAATATAGAAGACGACCTTGATGCAGAGAAATGGCTTAGACGATACGCTGGAGTTAATGTAACCACTAAAATATTTCATCACTTATATTCTCGCAACAAATTCAACTTCCCATTAAGTAAAATATCTGCCAAACAGTTTGCTAATCGTTTACATGAGAAAGAGATATTTGACTATTTTTCATTTCCGCAAGGAGGATACCAAAAGATGATAGATAATCTAAAGAACGCAATTGAGAAAAATTGGGGAAGTGTAAAAATTAACTCAAACATCTCAAAGATTGACATAGATGAGAAGTATATCATTAATAATGGGACAAAGAAAACTTATGACTTTTTAATCAGTAGCATTCCCCTTGAGGTTTTTTCAGGATTAACTGAAGGGATTCCACCTGAACTTAAAAATAATATCGCCAAGATTAAATATTGTCCCGCAGTATGTGTTTGCTTTGCTACAGAAGATTTTTTAGACCAAAAGAATTATTGGATAAACTTGTTCAATGAAAGAATACACCTAATCATGCAACACTCTTTGCTCAATGATGAATATGGTGATAAGATAAACTGGTGCTTGCGTTACGGCGGAAGTGAAGAAGACTTAGAACTTAGCGATGAAAAGATAAAAGAGGCATATCTGGATGTAGTTAAGAAATATTTTCCCCTCAGCAAGATTAAATGGGTAAGAGTGTTTAGGACTAAGTATGCCGAACCGATTTATGACATCGATTATCATAAGTATATGCCCGATTATAAAGTGCCAATCAAGGGGCTGTATTTTGTCGGAATTCAGTTGACTTATCCTAAAATAAGGAATATGAACTCTGCATTGGAATCGGGTATACATGTTGCTAATCTTATCCTAAAAGAGTTTAGGATTTCATAACTTTTATAAACTATTTTTAACGCTTTATTTGTAATGGAAACTTGGCTCGTTATACCTGCATTTAATGAAGAAAATAAGCTCAAAGAAGTAGTTTCTAATCTTAAGCGTAATGGTTATGCCCGTATTGTGGTAGTTGATGATGGCTCTCAAGATAATACTTACCAATTAGCCCAAAAAGAGAACGTCATTGTGTTAAATCATCTTATCAATCGCGGCCAAGGTGCAGCCCTTAAAACAGGCATAGATTATGCGTTGGAACAGGGAGCAGAAGTTATCGTAACCTTTGATGCAGATGGCCAGCATCAGCCGGAAGATATCTCCATTTTAATTCAGCCAATCTTAGAAAACAAAGCTGATATTGTTCTCGGCAGCCGTTTTTTAACCAATAATTCAAATACTCCGTTTATCCGAAGATTATTTCTTAAAGGCGGAGCCTTGCTCTTTAATCTATTTTACGGAGTTAAAGTAACTGACTCCCATAATGGCTTAAGAGCTTTATCCAGAACCGCTGCAGAACAGATAGAAATCACTAGTGACGGTCCAGAGCATGCTTCTGAAATCATTGAAGAAATCGGCAAGAAACAATTGAAATATACAGAAGTTCCTGTGACAATAAAATACACCGATTACTCTTTACAACACGGACAATCGTCTTGGGCAGCGTTTAAAATCCTATTTAAGATGCTGATTAAAGGATTTTTGAGATAGCTTGTAAAATCTCTCTTTTAACGGTTTCAAATGGTGGTGCGGGATAAGTTAATTGGGTTAGTTCATTGTCCCAAATACCTCCAACCGCCTCAATTTTCTCAGTTAAACCTTTAAGAGAAAAGGGAGCCCCATAAGGTTTTAATTTTTCATTAATTAATTCTTTATTAAACCGGACTTTTTTATTTAACAGAAATCTTAAATCAAAAATATCCCCGGCTTTATTTCGGGTTAAAACTGCTCTAACTTTTTCCGCCAGAGTTTCTTCTAAAGCCATAATCTTAACTAAATAGGGTGACAAATCCGAGTAAAGAGGAAATATCTCTCTGGTTTCCGGCGGCAGTAAAACTTTTTCTCTTGAACTTATTTCAATTCTGAGCACAGTCAAGGTTCTTTCTGTGCCTTTGTAAAGGGGCCCTTTAATTTCTAATTTTATGAGAAAAGCATCCACTTTTTTAATTTCCTTTATTTTTGTTTCAAAGCCAAAAAGCGTAATCTCCTTTCCAATTTCCATGAACAGCTTCTCCGGCCAATCTTTGTTTTTGGTAAAATCAAGATCGATACTGAATCGGTTTAGGCCATAAGCTTTTTGCAAAGCCGTGCCCCCCTTAAAGATTAGCTCATCGCTTATTCTTCGGGAGAAAAACAACAAAAATAAATGCTGAAGATAGTCTCTTTCTATTTGCCAAATATTAAATCCCAAACTGGACTTAAGTTTTTCCAATTCTTCTCGGCTTAACATTTAAAACACCTCATTAATGATTAGTCTCCATTTTTTATCTTTTTTATTTGTTTTTTTTCTTTGAGGGTTAAGTAAATCATATCTCTTATTTAATTTATTCTTTAGGAGAGGGTAAACATCTTTCCCTTGCCTTTCTAAAAGGTAACCTAATCTTTTAAGTAGAACGATAGAGTCCATTTTTAATGCATACTGGCATAATTTTTCGGTATCAAACCCCTCTTCCAAAGCCAGATGGGTTTCACTAAGAGGGCAGTATTGAGGTAAAAATAAAGAATCAATCAGGGCTTTCTCCTTTTCCGCAATAAAAATATATTTGTCTTCAAAAATCTCTTTTTTATAACCGAAAAGCTTAACAGAAGGGAATTTGATAAAGTCAACTTGATAGTTATCTAATTCTAAGCTTTTTTTGGAGCGAAGTGAAACCACAAAAATTGTTCTAGGGATTTGAGTGGTTATTTGGTAATAACTATAAGCGCTGAGGAAAGAGATGTAAGCCGGAAAAACCAGAGCCGAAGCAGTAAGATAAGGGTGTTGGGGCAGAATATATTTCCCTCTTTCAACCTCATGAATCAAACCTCTTTTTTTCAAACGGAAAAGGTGGAGCTTTAAATAAGTTCTTTTTTGATTGGTTATTTTGATTAAATCATTAAATGAAAAAACGGGCTTTTTGGATGTTTTTATTAAAGCGATTAATGGTGTGGTTTTCATTTTTACTACAGGAAATACTTCTCCTTTTTAAACTTTTTGTTTGGTTAGGGTTATCAAAAATGATAACTTTAATTGAATGAAAAGTTGAAAACGCGCAAAATATATTAATAAACCACCTTTATACACATATATCAGTTTGGTTAATTGTTAATATTAATTCACAACCTTTTTAAAAGAGGTTTTGAAAGTAACTGAAACATGGAATTAATTCAGGTATTAATCGTTTTGTTTGCCTTGTTTGCGTTTAGTAGGGTGATTATTAGAGTTAAAAAGAAAGACATCACTAAAGGAGAATTTATCTTCTGGACGCTTGTTTGGATTTTGGTGATTTTTGTGGCTTTGCTACCAAATTTGAGCATTTATTTAGCTAAAATTTTTGGGGTTGAGCGGGGAACAGACGTTTTTGTTTATTTAGGTTTGGTTTTGTTGTTTTATTTGGTGTTTAGGATGTATGTAAAGATGGAGAAAACCGAACAAGGATTGACGAAAGTGGTAAGGGAGATTAGTTTTAGGAAGAAAAAATGAACTATCTTTTATTAACCGAATACTTTCCCGAATCAGAACAAGCTGAATTGACCGGCGGAGTAGAATGCCGCTGTTTTCATCTAGTTAAGCAATTGGCTAAAGCTCATGAAGTAGTTGTACTTTGCTCCCATCAGCCCGGACAGCCACGAGTGTCTAAAATTATGGGAGCGAAAATAATTCGCTGCGGGCCAAGTATGCTTTATTCGGGGAAAGGCAACTTAATCAAAAGATTTATGTTTTCTTATGCGTTGTATTCAGTTGGAAAGAGATTAAGTAATAATCAGTCATTTAATTTTTCTCCAGATATTGTTGAAGGGGCTTGTTTTATTACTTATCCCTCCGCTTATTTTCTGGGTAAAAGATTCAACGCAAAGAAAGTAGCCACTTGGCATGAAACCTGGATTGGCGAATGGGTAAAGAATAAGGGGTGGTTTACGGGTTTATTTGGGGAAATTTGGGAAAGATTAGCATTGAAGTTAAACTGGGATAAAATAATTTGTGTTAGTAATTTCACTAAAAAACAGTTGGTGGAGAAAAAAGTTAGGTGTAAAAATATTGAAGTAATTCCCAACGGGATTAACCTAAAACAGCTTAATAATATAACCTCCTCTAAAGAAAAATATCCCACCATCTGTTATTTTGGTCGATTAAACTGGCAGAAAAATCTCCCGATTTTAATCAAAGCGCTTCTGATCATAAAAAAAGAAATACCTAAAGTCAAGTGCAGGATTATTGGTACTGGTCCGGCGGAAAATGGGTTAAAAGAATTGGTCCAGAATTTAGGATTACAGGACGAGGTTACATTTTCAGGTTATATCAAAAATTATCAAGAGCTTCTTTCTCAAGCAAAAGCGTGTCATGTGTTTGTGAGTCCG
Source organism: Candidatus Woesearchaeota archaeon (assembly GCA_016214025.1). Lineage (GTDB taxonomy): Archaea > Nanobdellota > Nanobdellia > Woesearchaeales > GW2011-AR9 > JACRPH01. The sequence goes on along the minus strand of JACRPH010000022.1, from coordinate 4,011 downwards.
TCTACTTTAGAAGGGTTTGGAATAACGGTAATAGAAGCGATGGCTTTAAGGCTGCCTTATGTAATTACAGATATTTCTCCTTTTCTGGAAATTACTCGAAATGGGAAAGGGGGAGAAATATTTCAACAGATGAATGTCAAGGATCTGGCCCAAAAAGTAGTTAAACTTCTTACCAACAAAAAGGAATACTTACAAAAATTAGAAGAGGGTAAATTGTTGATTGAAGAGTACGACTGGAAGAAAATTACCAAGAATTATTTACCAGAGAAAAAACCATTATGAAAATACTGCTCATCCGCCCCCCTATGACTTTACTTAAGAACGAGATAAAATCAGTGGTATTTCCATTAGGGTTGGGATATATTGCGGCAGCATTAGAAAAAAACGGCTTTGAGGTCCAGGTTCTTGATGCTATCATTCTTGACCAAAATAAAAATATTGTACGTAATGATATGATCCATTTAGGTTTAGACTGGCCCGAGCTCTACCGTGAGATTGAGAGAATAGCTCCGGATGTAGTCGGCATTAGCTGTTTATTTTCGTCACAATCAGGAAATGCATATAAAGTAGCAGAGTTAGTGAAGCAATTTAATCCAAACCTGCCAATAATTATGGGCGGGGCACATCCCAGCAGCGTTCCAGAGGAAGTCTTAGCAAATCCTAATGTAGATTTCGTCGTGCTGGGAGAAGGAGAAGCAACTATGGTAAAACTTCTTAATCACATGACTGATATAACTGGGCTTAAACAGATTAAAGGGATTGGGTTCAAGCATAATAAAAAAATAATAATTAACTCAGAGAGGGAGTTTATTGAGAATATCGATGATATTTCGCTCCCAGCAAGACATCTTTTTCCGATGGAGCTCTACTTAAATTCAGAAATGGGTCATGGAGCGGATTTAATGCGAAAGCCGATTGTTTCGATGATAACCAGCCGTGGCTGTCCATATAATTGTGTGTATTGTTCGGTGCATACAGTATGGGGGCGCAAGTTTCGTGCCCGAAGCCCTAAAAACGTGGTAGATGAGATTGAATTGTTGGTAAAGCAATATGGGGTGAGGGAAATTCACTTTGAAGACGATAACCTGACACTTAAGCGGGAGAGAATGATTGATATCTGCAAGGAAATTGTTGCCCGAAACTTAGATATTAAGTGGACCACTCCCAATGGCGTGGCTATTTGGACTTTAGATAAAGAAGTTCTTACCTGGATGAAAAAAGCAGGATGCTACAAACTTTGCTTTGGAATTGAGTCAGGAGATCCAGAGACGCAGAAGTTTATCCGTAAATCAATTCCTCTTGATAAATGTAAAGAGATTGTTAGAGAAGCAAATAAGTTGGGTATATGGACGCACGGCTTTTTTATTATTGGCTTTCCTTTTGAAGACCAAACCTCAATTAACAACACTTTAAACTATGCTATTGATAGCGACTTGGATTTTGCTTCTTTTTTCTTAGCCACACCTTATCCCAAGACAGATTTGTATGCTATAATGAACGAAAACGGAATGATCGGGCATCTTACGTGGGAGACGTTAAGAGTATCAGCTGCCTCCATAAACACTAAATATTTTACTCGGGAAGAATTGACTAAAATTCAGAAAGATATGTTCAAGAAATTTGTGCTGCATAGGGTACTTAGTATGTTCAATCCAGTCAAATTGTCTTATCGCCTGAAGCGATTGAGAAATAAAGAAGATAGGCAGTTGCTCATGAGGTTTGGGAAGAGATTTTTGCAGGTGGTTAGTTAAGATGAAAATAGTAATGCTGATTGAAGCGTGGAAACCTATATGGGCTGGCGGACAGGTTCATGTATGGGAATTGTGCAATAAATTAGTAGAAAAACATAATTGTGAGGTAGACTTATTTGTGATGAATTTTGGGGATGAAAAACGGAAAGAGCTTCCTCAACATGAAAGCCATTTAAATGGAAGATTAAATATTTTCAGAGTTGGAGGAGAATGTAGTCCAGAGAGCTATTTGGCTAGAATAAAATGGTGTTGGAAAGTATATCATCTGATTAAGAAAAAACACACTCAAAGGAAGTACGATTTAATTCATGCGCATGCCAATCTTCCTGGATTGCCCGGAAAGCTTCTTGGCCGAAAGTTGAAGATTCCGGTTGTATTCACCGTTCATGGTTGTGGATTGGAAGCAATTAAAGATATGTATGGCTCGGGAATAAAAAGTTATATTTTATATCAATTGGAACGATTTCTGCAGACTAAATTAAGATACGACTACCAGATAACTGTCGACAGCAGCTTCCTTAAACGTAAGAACGTTAACCAAAATATTGTAGTGATACCAAATGGAGTTGATGTTTGGGCATTTGATAAAGTTAAAGTAAAGAAATGTGATAAATTTAAAATTATCTTTGTAGGAAGGCTGCACCCGCAGAAAGGCTTAATGTATTTATTGGACGCACTTAAATTGTTAAAAGAAACGAAAGAAGATTCTCTAAGCAAAGTTGAAGTGCATATTATTGGTTCTGGACCATTGGAACGGGAACTCAATTTGAAAAGCGAAAGATTAGGATTAGAAAACACAATTAAATTTAGGGGAAAAATATATGGAGAAGAACTGATTAAAGAGTATAAGTCTTCGCACCTGTTTGTGCTTCCTTCGCTCTATGAAGGGCAGCCGCTTACTTTGCTGGAAGCCTGGGCAGTTAAATTGCCAGTGATTGTGACGGATGTGGGTGGCAATCGTGATTTTGTAGTGGAAGGAGAGAATGGCTATTTAATTCCGGCAAAAGATGTGGAAAAGCTGGCGCAGAGTATTCTTGTAGCGGTTAACAATGCACAATTGGGGGAAATGGGTGAGAGAGGCTATCAGTTGGTCAAAGAGCATTATACTTGGGATAAGACGGCCGAGAAGACATATGGAGTGTATGGGGCGGTGGGAAAGAGATAAATCTCGCCATTACTGCTTTTTACTTCTCATACTAGAATGTGTTGATAAACTGGATTGAGTACCCACCTTTAGCACTTATTTAACTCAAATCTTTTTAAACTTTTCTCTTTTCGTCGATAAAAATTTAATTTATGCTAATAACAAAGTTAAAATCTGGTGATAACTTAGCCGTATTTTTTAAGACCTAGAACTTGCATCATCTTTTTTTGCTTGGCATTTAACTCAGTTATTCGTCTATATTTCTGTCCCTTAATCTTAAACTCTATCAGTTTAATATCCTTTAATTCTTCGAGAATTTCATATATGCCATTTTTTATCCCGTGTTCATGAAAAACTTTTTTTAGAAGCGCAAGCAGTTGCAATGCTATAACACATTGGTAAATGTGTGCTCGGATTCTCTTATCAAGACGATGACCCATGGGTTCAACTGTGACTATCTCAGGATTCTTCATGAGCTGAAAATTCTTTTCAACCACATCTTTATTCCTATACGTCATTATAGTATCATTTGTAGACCATTTATCTTGGTCGGTGAATAAGATATTTTTCCCAAAATCATCTGTTTTCTTTCTGAATTCAGAACGATTAATCCATCGCTGAACCCAAATCCTTCCATTTCTTCTGACAATAGAATATTTGATTAGACCTTTTATTGACTTCTTGTCTAAAATTTTTTCTATTTCCTCTTTGAGGTTTTGTATTTTCCTCCATTTGCTTTTTCGCTCTCCGGCCAGCTTCTTATTTATTTCATCTTCAAATTCTTTCAATGCGTTATATCTCTTAGTAATATTAGTCATAAGTGTCGCCATCTTCTTCTTTTTAGTTTCCACATCAAAAGTTAGAATAACTGTTCTCGCTTCGCCAAAAACTTTTTCTTCAGTTCGATAAGCCAGGATATCTGTCTTTTTTTTATCATTATCATAAACTGGTTTATACTTGTTAAGAGAAATCCTTAGCAGATGTTTGAAATCATACGGTTTAAGAGCACCGATAAAATGATATTTCTTAATTTTTGATATGTTTTCTTTTGAATTGTTACCTTTGTCAAAGATTAAAGTTATTTCTTTACAATGCTTGGCAAATAATTCAAATCTG
>JACRPH010000021.1 GCA_016214025.1 Candidatus Woesearchaeota archaeon | reverse complement strand
ATTCTCTTGGAGCTGTTCTATGGTTAGCTTTTCCCACAATTTACTCATTATTGCACGTTAAAGTGCAAGCTTATATTTAAAGTTTTTGGTGAGAAAAAGGCATTTTACTTTTATTTCAACCCCAACTTCAACAACTCCTTCTTCAGCACTTCCCTCTGCCAATCTTTCAACGGAGATGAAGTTCCGTTAACCACACACTCAATTATCTGCTCTTCACTGGCTAAAATATGGCCGCGAAGCCCCATCTCTTTAGCCTTTTTATTGCGCAGCTCGATAAACTCTTCTTTTTTCTGAAATTGTTCGGGAGTAAGTTTCTTGTAATGAGAAACGTAATTTTCTCCCGGGCCAGAGAGAGCTTTCTTTATAGTATCAATCCATGTTTTTGCTTCTGCTCGAACCATTGGATGTACTCCAGGCAAATTTCTAAATGCACCTACATCCGTTATCGGAGAAGCCACCAATCCCATCAATATCTTATTTCCCATCATCATGAATGCCGGACGGTTAATTCTTTTAGCGGTGTTCTCTCTTAAGTCAAACAGGGCATGAAGCAAAGCCAGCTCTCGTGGATCCAAGTAAGTTTGCGGTCCATAAGTAAATTCAACTTTATCCACCGCGGCACATTCCTCTTTGAGCCAGCTTGAACGATTAAGCTTGAAAAGATCTTCTTCCAATTTCTGTTTTAATCTCAGCAAATAAGCTGTATCTTTGACTGCATACTCTAACATCTGAGGAGATAGAGGTCTTCTGCACCAGTCGATTTTCTGGAATCGGGAATCCTTCTTAATCCCAAAATACTCTTCCAGCAGGCTGCTCAACCCCAGCATCTCTTTTCCCAGCAGCAGCGCCGCCATCTGCGTGTCAAACACGTTTTGGGGATGGATATTAAGCTGATAATTAAGTATGCGAAAATCAAAGCTGACGTCATGGAACACTTTGAGAATATTTTTGTTTTCCAGAACATCTTTTAGCGGAGTGAGAGCTTTAAACTTAAGCACATCTATTATCCAATTCTTACTTGAAGAAGAGATCTGTATTAGCGAAATGAAAACGCCGTAATGATGGAGGTTGTTTTCACATTCTAAATCGATAGCTAATTCCATATATTGATTCAGTTCTTCTTTTAATCGGTTTAATTGTTCAGGTGTTTGGATGGTTACAATCTCCTGCAGAAAGTCAAGAATCCAGTATGTCTTACCATCTGGAACTCTACGCTGGCACTAACAGGTTTTCTACTTGAATTTCTCTTAGAAGATTCGGGTTCCGTTCTCTCACAAAAAGAACTTCTACTCCAATCACCTGTCCGTTTTTATCAAAGTCAACCATAGTGTTCTCATCTATCTCTTGCGTATGATCTACTTCTGTTTCTCTGAACTTAATGTACATGGCATCAGCCTCGGCATCGTAGGTAATTCTCATTTTATGAAGTATGCAGTAATGACCTTTATATACTTTTCTCTGACAAAAACCACTTTTAGCGTTTTGCCATTAAGCTTCTTTACAGCATAATATTTGTATCCATTCTGCTGAGTAATATCTGGAGACTTTATAGTTTCGTCTACCCAAATCTGTTCTACTTTTCTCTCTTTGATTTGCTGCCGGGCATGAATAGTATAAATTATTTCCATGTTTTGACTCACCACTTCCTCCCTATCACCAAAAACCCCGTATGCCCCAGCATCTCAAATTCGGGGCGGAGAATCTTACCTTCTATCTTCCATTTGCGCTCCAGTAACTCTACTGTCTCTACTACTTTAATCTTTGTCTTTTTGCAATCTTCCACAAATCTCTGCACTTGAGTTAAGTTGGGCAGGTAAGTTACCAAAAAAGCTCCGGTCTTTAATGCTTTCTCGGCGTGGGGAATCACTTTCCACGGCTCGGCTAAGTCTAACGTGAGCAAATCTAATTCAGTTTCATCAACCCCTTTGTAAATATCTTCTTGTTTTAGAGTGATGTTGGATAAGTTGTTCATACACGGTTATTTCTTTGCATACATTAGCCAGGTGAAAACATAATGAGCCTGAGCCGCCGCCGGCATCTACAACTTTGGAATTTTTGTTTATTCCAGTTTTTGCCAGGATTAAGCCGATGTCTTTAGGCAGCATCACTTGTGGTCCCCGCAGCAGATTTTCCCACAAATCAGGAAAGGTTGGATTTAAGAGCAAAAACTTCTCTTTTTTGGTGCTGGTTACCATCTCTTTATTCCCTTTGAACTCAGAAGCAGGAATGATTCCATATTGGGTGTGGAAATCTTCATCTGTTTCTTTGACTAAGAATTTCTGTCCAGACTTTAGGTGTAAGAGGATTTTTTGGATGGTGCGCATGAGCACTTGATTATAGTGGGTGTTTTTTAATCTTTCGTGAATTTATCAGTTTCCCAGCGAAAATCTTAAATAATCCAAAGTTTTTAGAAGTAATTATGATTGCATGATTAAACCTCGCGGTTTTTATACTCCACGCATTTAGCATGAAATATAAAAACTTGGAGGTGATGTCAATGACATCCAAAGCAATCAAAACATACGTAGGATTGGACGTACATAAAAAGTTTGTGTATGGA
>JACRPH010000019.1 GCA_016214025.1 Candidatus Woesearchaeota archaeon | reverse complement strand
CTACCGCTAAACAAGGCTTGTTTACAGGAAAACAAGGGCCTAATGGCTTTTGTTTCTTGTCTTCTTTCTTTAGAAATACGTTAAACTACAAGAATTTTACGCCACCGGTCATAGACCGGAATGGAAATACGAAATTATAATACTTAGCTCTTGAATTTTTACTTCGAAAATTATATAAAGAAATCATATTAAAACACTATTTAAGCGCCCGTCACCAAGCGGCTAAGGTAATCGCCTGCAGATCCGCTAGGATGAGCCGAAAGGCAATGAAAAGAAGACAGCGATCATTCGAGGGTTCGAGTCCCTCCGGGCGCTATTGTTTATATTATGAATAAATGCGTCGGTTAATTATATATACTTCTGATTGTTTCTTTCCATACATGAACAAGAAATCCCTTTCCTCGCTGGAACTGGCAGCCATAGTCAAAGAGCTGCAATTTTTAGCCAGAAGTAAAATCTCCCAAGTGTATTACAGCGACGGATTATTGCTGCTCCAGCTGCACGTCTCCGGAGAAGGGAAACAGCTGTTAAAAATCATTCCCGGAAAATTGATGTGCCTCACCAAAATTAAAGATACTGCTGACAAGCCTTCTGGATTCTGCCAGCAGCTCAGAAAATATCTCGCCGGAGGGATTATCTCTTCCATCTCCCAAAAAGATGCAGAAAGAATTGTAAGTATCGAAGTAGAAAATATCCTAGAAAGAAGCAAATCCCAACAAAAATTATACTTAATAATCGAACTATTCTCCATCGGCAATATTATCCTAACCGATAAAGAGCAGGTTATCATCACGGCATTAGAATCTCGGGAATGGAAAGACCGTATAATAAAACCGAGAGAGAAATATATTCCTCCGCCGTTGAGTGTAAATTATCTTAGCCTCACCAAAGACCAGCTTAAGAATTTATTGCGTAAAAGCGATAGGCGCAACTTAGTTACATTTATAGCGACGGAAATGGGCTTAGGTGGCTTATATGCTGAAGAAGTATGCAAATTAGCGGGAATAGATAAAAATAAAGTTCCAAAAGAAGTTCCTGATTCATGGGTTGTTCCGATTCACAACGCGCTTCAGGATATAATTAGTAAACTAAAAGACACCCACGGCTATGTCTATCCCGAGGATATCACTCCGTTTAAGCTCTTAGGAATCGAGCCGGCAAGAGTAACCGATACTTACAACGAAGCGATTGATGAATTAAACCCGTTGGCGAAAGCTTCTCCCTATGAGCAGAAAATTAAATCCCTGGAAAGAATTGCGGCGGAGCAGGAAGAAAGTATCAAGAAAGCGGAAGAAGCCATCATTGAAAATAAACGTATCGGGGAGCTGATTTACGAGAATTATGCTTCCCTCCAGAAGATGCTGGGCATTGTCAAAGAGATGCGTAAGACGATGGAATGGGGCGAGATTGGAGAAGAATTAAAACGCATTAAAAAGTTAGTCCGCGTAGATTTGAAAGGTAAGAAAGTGGTGCTGGGGTTGTGAAGTTTACTTCTTCTTCTTACTTCCCTTTCAGCTTCTTCAAATCTTCTAAAATATCTGACGCAATAAAAGTATATCCCTTCTTTCGTCTCAACAGCTGATCTCCGAACCACCCATTTACATAAGCAGCCGCTACTGCGCTCTTGAACTGGTCTTTGGTCTTAGCCAGAAATCCTACCACTAACCCGGCCAGAACATCTCCGGTTCCGGCTTTAGTCATACCCTGGTTCCCGGTTCTATTAAATGCAATCTTGTTGCGGGAAACAATTATATCGGTAGGGCCTTTCAACAGCAGTACATTATTGTTCTGCAAGAAGTATCTCAGGTTGCCCTGTAATATTTCCGCTTTCTCTTTGGCATTGGCTTCCTTTAATTTAGGGAGCAGAAATTCTTTTCCGCTATTTACCAACATTATTTCCAGCTCGGTCTCGTGCGGGGTAAGGATAGCATTATGGAAGTCTTTGAACGAAAGCGACTTTAACGCATCAGCATCAATTACTTTTAATTTAGGCGACTTCTTTACAAAATATTGGCAGAACTTGTCTGCTTTTCGGGTAGCTCCGTTTCCGATAAGCACTGCATCAAATTTATCGGCATACTTCACCATCTCTTTGGCATTCTTGATATTGAAATGGCTGCCTTTGACTTTGTAAGTCATCAAATCCGGACAGAATTTATTAACTGCCCACGCTACTTTCTCCGGCGCGGCAATAGTAACCGCATCACATCCGGTTCTCAAGGCGGCTAACCCGGCCAAGCTGACTGCTCCTACATACTCTTCCGAACCGCCGACGATTAAAGCGTAGCCGTTTTCTCCTTTATGAGAGGTCTTCTTCCGGTCCATTAATTTTTTTATTTGGTTGATATTCATGTGAATGTACCTCAGTTATGCTGAATTTAGTTTATGAGTTTCCTAAATCTTTTAAGCAGAGGCTTTTTTTAGGCTTTATATAACTTTGCATTAACCGCCCAGTGAGAAAAAGCAATTTCGGGGCTTATTTATAAAGGTGGTGAAAAAAGTCAGGGAGGTTTATAAGTAGGTTATTGCTGATAGCATTGTTTTGGGATATACTAATCTCTCAATTACACCAAGTATTAGAAAGAGTTCCATCGGGGAATAGCGTCAACTTCTGGCCGGTTTGATACATAATTCTACTTTTCTCCGTTAATAATTTTACTATAAATCCATCACCCTGATTATTCTCCACCCAATTCTCTATCTTATCCAACTCGCTTTCCAGAGGGGATAATCTTGAATCAACTTTATCATCCGCACCTCTAACTGGCCACGCAGAAATGCAATCAACTCCAATTTTCCTCAAATAATCTGCGGTCGAAACAAACTGTTCAAAAGTACCGATTGTTTTCCGGCTAAGAACTAAATTCCCCCTCATTAACAAGTTTGCATAGTGTATTCTTGATACTACAACTTCCAAATTTGGATAACTTTCTACACCATAAATCTTAGCATTCTTTTCTTCATCAACATCATGGATAGTCACATAAATCGTAGTAAGCCCATAACTTTTCCATTTGGGCAGGTAAGTGTCGCAAAACTTTTTGTCTTTACCAATCCTGATTCCGTTAGAATAAAGATTAATTGGTGAATATTCAATTCCTTCTTTTCTACACTCATGAATCAGCTGGAGAACAGTTGTAACTGCCAGTGGAGATAAAGTCGGCTCTCCGCTGCTGCTTATAGATAAACTTCTTGCTCCTTGCCCATAACAGCTTTTAATGGTGTTATAAATTAAATCTCTGTTTATGATTCCATCTTCTGTAGGGGCATATTTCCGGTGGGCTCTGCCTGCACAGTGAGCGCAATGAGCGTTGCATTGGCCGGTTCCGACAAACAGGGATAAGCTCTTCAATGAATTTATCAGCTTTTCCTCCCTTTTTTCTTTACTCATTTCATACATAATGCTCCCTCTCTTATCCAAGAATAAGCAACGGTTCCGTCTTGGAATACCACTAATTGCCTTACAAAATCTTTATTTGGATTGTGTTTAGTAACGTAATCAGTAATTCTCAGAATATTTCCTTTGTAGTCATACACTCCACCGCCCCACACATGCCCATGGCACAGCTTGGCATTGTGATGCAGCCATCTTTTTATCTTAAATATGCCTAATCGTGAGGGAGTATATTCGTTTCGTGTTCCATCTGGATTGCCTACTGGCCACGAAGTGATATTATCAATTCCTTCGTCAATCAGAGTTTTAACTGCGCTTTCATATCTATCAGAATCATCCACTCCATTTTTTCTAAGTAACAACGTTGCTCTCACCCCCAAACCATGAGCTTTAATGTTGCTGACTATCTGCTCTAATGGTGGGTAACTTTTCAAGTTGTAAACTTCCGCTTGTTCTGTTTCATCTACAGAATGTATCGATACAGCTATATTGTTTAGTCCCAGTTTCTTCCATGGGTCCAAATATTCATCACAGAACTTTTCGTCGCCAAATAAAATCCCATTAGTAAATAAATTAACATTGGGAAAGTACGCTCCTTGGTCCGCACATTTGTTATACACTTCCAATGCTTTGGTTAACGCATTTGGATCACAAGTTGGCTCTCCGCTTCCGGTTAATGACAGCGACCAGCCGCCATAACGTGCAGATAATTTAATTGCCGCTTCCAGATTCTTGGAATAGTTCTGGTTTTCCATGGCTTGAGGCCTCAGATACTTCCCTGAACAGAAATCACAATTGGCATTACACGTTCCATTTCCCACTAGTGCTGAAACGCTGTAAATTTTTCCTATGCAGGCCATGTTGTTTTCTTCATCCCCCCATTTTCACTCCATCAGCAAGTGTATAGCTGTTAGCAATAATCTCCAACGTTTGGGTTGAAGCACATTTCCAAGCTGTTTTGAATTGTGGAAATTGAGAATCATATTTTACAAACAGCGGATTTTTCTTTAAGCACGCTAAGAATTCACCATAAGTAGTTTTGATTCTGGTATCCTGGGTCGGAATTTCAAATGGCCAGCACTTCTGATGGCTCTTCAACCCCTGCGGGGAAAACTTAAATTCATACCAATCAAAATAGTAGGGGAAAGACCGGCCTTCCGACGGTATTGTCTTAGAATCCCTTGCGCAAACAGAATTCAAATCTCCCAAGTATAAGTGGTAAACGGCGTTGTCAACCAAATGGCTTAATTTATAGCATCTACCAAAGTGGCTTTCCCCTAAATTTTCATTACACCAATCTTGTGAGAGAGCTTCCACGGCTACAGCTTTTTGTTTCCGGGGGAGTGGCAGGCTTGACCATTCCTGCAGAAGTTGTTTTAATTCCCTGTTCTTTTGCTTGACCAGTTCTTTTTCCAGCCGGTTGCGGTGGCTTAGGATGCTTTGAGCTAGCCCTTCTGAGAAATCAACATTGAAGTAATAGGAATCTTCTGCCACCACATACTTTATTACCAGCCTTTCGGAGGAGCCCGTATTCATGTTATCATCTATCCAAGCATGGGTATTAATAGATACTGTTTCTATCGTATCTAATTCAGTATTGCAGAAAATACAGTGGTCTTTCCTTAATGCTAATACTTCTGTCTCCGTTAGAAATTTTCCTGAAATGTCTTTGTTGGGGATATATCTGCCCTCTTTGCAATAACCCAAGCTAAGGCTTATATTCCTATGGTCATAGAGATCTCTTTCTTTTGCCTCATTTAAACGCTTTTTGGCAACTAGCGCTTCTTTCTCTAATTTCTCTTTTTCGGCTTCAGTTCTTCCCATTTCAATTCACCTCCATCTTTTCTCACCAATTTATGTTCATACCCCTTAGAGGAGTTGTAGAATATATACTAATTTCTGTACAAAAATTGTCTATAGTGTTGTAGTATAGCAAGAATTATAAACTAAGAGTGTTTGTTTAGCATCATAAAGTCGAAATCCATTCGATTAATCCTTCAAGAGCGACAGGGGGACTTGCCCCATACGGGGATGTCGCTCCCACAATTACACCGGCAAGGATTTCGAAGATGCTAAACAAACACAGTAAAGATACTTTCCAATGCTCGATTCCACCACCACCAAGAAGCTCGAAGACTTTGTCTATGCCAAGCCTCGTTCTATCCAAGAGATTGCCCAGCTGCTCAACAAGAATTGGAGAACTGCTGACCGTTACGTCAAAGAAATTGAAAAGAACTTTGGAACTATTTCCACCCGCACTTTCCGTGGCGGAACTCGAGGAGCATTAAAGATTGTGTTTTGGGCCAGTATGGAAAAGATAAGCCATTCGGTATTTCAGGAACGGCTGGAAGAAGAGATCCTCCGCGCGCGAAAAAAAGAAGACTTCTCTGCCTTTGATATATTTCAGCACGTCTCCACTAAAAATAAAGTCGCCCACATAGAAGAGAAAGAAGAGAACACCAAAGATTTAGAAGAATTATTTGGATTGCTCGAAAAAACCGAAAAGCAGCTGCTTATCTTTTCCGGCAACCTTTCGTTCTTGTACCTGAAGCACAAGAATAAAACTCTCTTTCAGGTTATCGAACTGTTGGTAAAGAGAAATGTTACTATTAAAATACTCTGCCGCATCGATTTGTCTGGAAGAGATAACATCCAGAAGATTCTTTCGCTGAACTTCAAGCATGGCAAAGAAAATATTGAAATCAAGCACAGAGAGCATCCGCTTAGAGCTTTCATTATCGACGGGAAAGTATTCCGCATTAAAGAGGTCAAAGAACCAACGGGAAAGATGGGTGAGTTAGATAAGCGTGTATTTATTTTTTACACTATCAAAGACAAAGAATGGACAGAATGGCTTTCTAAAGTATTCTGGAAGATGTTTTCAGCCTCGGTGGGAGCGGATAAAAGATTGGAAGAGATGGAAAAGATAGTTCGGTGAAAGTACTTAAATCTCCACGCAACCTTTAATAATCAGTTCAAATTTAGTTAGCTATGAACAAAAGAGGCGAGCTTAAACTTTTTAATGGAACTTCTAAAGTAATTTCAAAACCGCTTTCCAAAGAATTAGATTCAAAAATAACTCTGGATATGCTGGCAGAAATGAAAGCTCATTCTGGAAAAGTAATTACTGCATTTTATCTACACTGCAAAAATATGCTGGAAAAGAATTATGATCTTAGTTGGAGCTATGGAAAATTATATCCATTTAATGAATTGATGCAAGATATTACTGCGCATGTTCAAAGCATAATTAAAAGCGAATGCCGTTTGCTGTTGGAGGGGAAAATAATTTCCTTAAACAGTGGTTTTGTCAAAAGTGCTTTTCCTGAATTTCCTGCTTCCCTCCACTTTCGCCCTGGCTTCAAGACCCTTTCATTTGAATTACTAAAAGGGAGGCACTTAACTGACTGGCTCACACCAGGAGATGAACCGGAAGGAGTTACAATTTATATCATTCCTGCAATTCATTTATCGCAAGGAAAACCAATTTACTTTGTGGTTGGTGAAGACGGAACGGGTAAATATACCGGTGGCGGTTTCGCAGAAAAGCTGATGGACACCATAGGTTTAGTAACAGAATTAACCTCTGACCTTTTAAGAAAAAAGATGATTCACGCTGTTCCTAACTCCAGGCCCACTCCGGTAACTGCAGTTAATTTGAAAGTTCAGTTAAAGAGTGTACGATAGTTAATACTAAATCCCTACTTTTGTTGGTCAACTCTGGAAAACCTTTTAAATTACGGCAATAATCCGCTTAACGTGGCCCCATAGCTTACCCTGGTAAACTCTTATTCGTTAATCGGATAACAGTTTAGGGAACTAGAGCGCTGCTCTTATATGGGCGCGTTCTAAACAAACGCACTTCCCGAGTTAAGCAGAGGTTCCGGGTTCAAAAGCCGATGATTGCAGTCTATTAATTGCAGATTTCGGCAGAAAGTCCCGGTGGGGCCATTATTTTTTCTTATTAAACCACACAGAAAATAAAATTGACTGCGGTGGCGGGGACTTTCGACGATATTTATTTATCGCTTCGAACCCCGGCCGCGACCTCATTGCGAGATCACTCGTGGCAAGGTCACATATTAGTCAGTCTTTTCAGACTTCTAACCACTATACTACCACCGCACCAAAGCCCAGAAAAGAGAATTATTAATAAATGTTATTGTAAAGTTTAACTAAAATTTTATAAATAAGCCACTATTCTTACCATTGTCCCCGCTTAGTTTAGTGGCTAGAACCCTCGGCTGTGTGTGGTTTATCACAAGCTAAAGATAAGTTCGCTGCCAGACGAAGCATTAATGCTCTGGATGAAAGGTAGATAGCCGGGACCGAGTGACAGGCGATCTTGATTGATTTCCTACTCGAAATCCCCGGTTCGAGTCCGGGAGCGGGGACTCATTTTATTTAAAAAGACCAATTCTATTCCCCCTCAAATCCACCAAAAGCTTTATAAATAAAACCCTGGATTAACCACAAAGCATGGGTATTAACTATTCTATTCCTCGGAATCATCAATTCTAGGGCATAGATACGGTAATGCTTGGCGAAAGCTCTGGTAGTGTAGCGGCCTAGCATGGGGCCCTGTCGAGCTTGTTCGGCATAGCAAGGCCCCGACCCGGGTTCAAATAGCAGGCAAACTATCACCGTATGGGTTGCTGCAAGAAAGTCCCGGCCAGAGCGCATATGGGCCGGTAGCTTAGCTTGGTATAGCGCTTGACTTTTAAGGCAAGCAACGAAATCAAGAGGTCGCGAGTCCGAATATCAGCATAAACCTGTCCGGAAGTCTCGTCCGGCCCGCATATTTTCATCCTGAGGAAATAAAAATGACGTTTGACGTAACCAAACACCACCTTGTTCCCAAACACACCAAGCTCAGCGAATCTGAGAAAAGCAAGATGCTGGGGAAATATGGTGTAGAGGCTCTTTCTCTTCCCAAAATTATGACTGATGACCCCGCCCTAAAGAAACTTGACGTAAAAACCGGTGATATAATCAAAATAGAGCGCAAAAGCAAAACTGCAGGAGCATCTGAATATTATCGGGTGGTGGTAGAAGGATAATTGGAGGAAAAATGGACCGCTCAATCTTAGTAAAAAAATATTATGAAGAAAAGAGATTTGTAGACAGCGATATCCAATCTTTCAATAATTTTATCGAACATGGAATGCAGGAAGTAGTTGAAGAGAACAAAGAAGCTGAGCCGGCCATAATCCCGCATAACATTGAAAAATTCAAGATCCGCTTCGGAAGAATCAGTGTGGGCAAACCCGAGATAACTGAAGCTGACGGCAGTAAAAGAGCCATTTATCCCATGGAAGCCAGATTGAGAAAGATAACTTATTACGCCCCCATATATCTAGAAGTAAGCACTTATATCAATGATGTGCAAAGGGAAAATTTTGTGGCAGACGTAGGAAAAATGCCTATAATGCTCAAAAGTAAATTCTGCAACCTGTATGAGAAGAACAGAGAAGACCTCATCAAGCACGGCGAGGATCCGACTGACCCCGGTGGTTATTTCATCATCAACGGAACCGAAAGGTCCATCGTCAACATGGAAGATTTAGCCGCTAATAACTTCATGGTAGAAAGAGACGGAGGAGAAATAAGCGGAAGATTCTTTGCGGCTAAAGGCTCATATAAAATACCTCACAATTTCGAGCGCAAGAAAGACGGACTTTATTATATCACTTTCACCCGGGTAAAGGCCATGCCTATCGTAATGGTCGTCAAAGCCTTAGGCTTAATCAAAGACGAAGAGATCATGCGCGCAGTGTCCGAGGACAAAAATTATGATGAAGTCGTACTAAACCTGTTTGAATTTGTAGACATCAAAACCCAAGATGATGCTTTGGATTATGTTGCTAAGCACGTCGGCATCGCTCAAATTAGAGAGATAAGAATAGACCGGACTAAAGAAATCCTGGACAAATACCTTTTTCCGAATTTAGGGATGGACGCTAAAAGCAGATTAGCTAAAGCCAGGAATTTATGCAAGATGCTCAAGAGGTTCATTGACATCAGTTCCGGGATAATTCCTGCTGATGACAAGGATCATTACATGAACAAGCGAATCCGGCAGAGCGGAGAGCTATTGGTAGACTTATTCCGGGTTAACTTTAAAATTTTGGTAGGAGATGTATTATACAATTTTCAGAGGATCATCAAAAGAGGAAAACTGCCTTCAGTCAGAGTAATTATCAGAGACAAACTGCTTACCTCCAGGATGTATTCAGCTATGGCTACCGGAGAGTGGGCCGGCGGCAGGCAGGGAGTATCTCAAAGGTTAGACCGGTCTAATTTCATTGCCATGATCTCACACCTGCAGAGGGTGGTAAGCCCGTTGTCCAGCTCGCAGGAGAACTTTGAAGCAAGAGCATTACATTGTACCCATCTGGGAAGATTATGTCCTATCGAAACCCCGGAAGGAACTAACATCGGCTTGAGAAAAAATTTATCGATGCTGTGTTCAATATCACAAGTGACTGATGAGAATGCAGTAATGGAAAAAATTAAAGGACTTAACCTAAAAGAGGCATTATAATTACAATTAAATTACAATTACAACCAAATTACAATAATTGGAGTGACTAATAAAAATGGCAGAAGTATACCTCAACTCAAGATTCATCGGCTCAGTAGAAGATGCAACCGTTTTTGCTGAAGACGTGAAAGACTTACGCCGGAAAGGAGCTCTTTCTGAAAATGTAAATATATTCTTAGAGCCGGCGACTAAAAGCATACACGTTTCTTCTGACGAGGGTCGTGCCCGGAGGCCGTTGATTATAGTCAAAGAAGGCAAACCTCTGCTGACCGAAAGGCATCTTAAGCAATTAAAAGACGCCGAATTGAGTTGGAGTGATTTGGTCAAGCAGGGAATAATTGAATACTTAGATACCGGAGAAGAGGAAAATGCCCTAATTGCTTACGACGAGGCTGATTTAACTTCTGAACACACTCATCTGGAAATAACTCCCGGTTCTATCAGTGGCGTGGCTACCGCTTTAGTCCCCTTTGGCAATTACAACCAATCTTCACGGTTAATCATCGGGAGCAAGAACCAGAAGCAAGCTTTAGGTTTCTACGCTGCTAATTACCATCTGCGCATGGACATGGATACCAGCGTATTGCATTATTCGCAATTGCCTATCGTTAAGACTAAAATTCATGATGTTACTAATTATGAAGAGCATCCCTCCGGGCAGAACATGACCTTAGCTATAATGTGTTATGATGGGTACAACATGGAAGACGGGGTTTTGTTAAACCAGGCTTCAGTAGATCGGGGATTAGCCCGAAGCACTTATTTCCGGCCCATCAACGTAGAAGAATTGCGCTACTCCGGCGGGTTAATGGATGAGATTTCAGTTCCGGACAAAGATGTTAAAGGGTACAGAAGCGAACACGACTACCGTTTCTTAGAAGGAGATGGAATTATACATCCCGAAGCAAAAGTTGATGAAGGCAATGTAGTAATCGGAAGAACTTCCCCGCCCCGATTCTTGAGCAGCCTGGAAGAATATAATCTCTCTGCTGCTATCCGCCGGGAAAGCTCTATCTCGTTAAAGCACGGCGAGAAAGGCGTGGCTGATTTTGTAGTAATCACTGAGAATGAAGAAGGCAATAAATTAGTGCAGGTGCGCTTAAGAGACGAGCGCGTTCCTGAAATAGGAGACAAGTTTACATCAAGACACGGGCAGAAAGGAGTGGTAGGAATGCTGGTGAACTTTGGGGATGTTCCGTTCTCTGCTTCTGGAATCGTTCCTGATGTTATTTTCACCCCGCACGGCATCTCTACCAGAATGACCGTATCACATCTATTAGAATTAATCGGTGGAAAATTAGGCGCCATGGCCGGAAGATATGTTGACGGCACTTTATTCGAAGCAGAGAAAGAAGATGCACTGCGTAAAGAACTAGTAGAATGCGGATTTAGAGAAGATGGAACTGAAGTATTCTATGACGGAAGAACCGGTAAAAGGATGCTGGCTAAGATTTTCGTAGGAAATATGTATTATTTAAGATTAAGGCATATGGTCGCCAATAAAATGCAGTCCAGAGCTCGAGGACCAATACAGCTCCTGACTAGGCAGCCCACTGAAGGTAAAGCCAAAGAAGGCGGGCTAAGATTAGGGGAGATGGAAAAAGACACTTTCATTGCTCATGGGGCTTCGCTGTTATTGAAAGAAAGATTTGATTCCGACAAGATAATCATTCCTGTATGTGAAAAATGCGGACAGGTAGCAGTAGAAGACAATTATAAAAATCGCCGCTACTGCTTATTATGCGGAGAAGATATTACCGTCAGTGACATCGAGATGAGTTATGCCTTTAAGCTCATGCTGGATGAAATTAAGACCTTGGGCATATATCCCCAGCTTAACTTGAAAACTAAATATTGAAAATAAAATATTAAAAACTAAACCCCAAATACAAATTAAACCTTAAAATTAATCCCCGAGGTTAACCACATGGCCATTAACGTACACAAAAAAATTGAAAACATCTCCTTTGGGTTATTTTCGCCTAAACAAGTTACGGGAATGGCTTCAGCCAAGATTGTGACTCCTGAACTCTATGATAAAGAAGGCTATCCCGTAGACGGAGGGTTGATGGACATTCGTTTAGGTGTTATTGATCCAGGATTAAGGTGCAAAACCTGCGGCCAGAAACTGAAAGAATGCCCCGGGCACTTCGGCTACATTGAATTAGCCCGCCCGGTGATTCACATTTTATTCGTGCGCCAGATCTACAACATGTTAAGGTCAACCTGCAAATACTGCGGCCATGTGCTGGTGCCCGAAACCAACTTAAAAAAATATTTAGTTAATTTGGACAAAATCGGAGAAGAAGAGGGTCTTGAAGCCCGCAGGAGAAAAGTCAAAGATATTGTAGACAAGCACAAAATCAAAGACAAATGCCCCCATTGTGAAAAGAAATTAGATATTATTAAATTAGAAAAGCCGTATAATTTTTATGAAGGGGAAGTTAGAATTACTCCCATAGAAGTAAGGGCCCGGCTAGAGAAAATTCCTGAAGAAGATTTGGTCATGTTTGGATATGCTGCAGGATTCAGGCCGGAATGGATGATACTTACCGTGCTGCAGATTCCTCCGGTAACCATGAGGCCCAGCATCACTTTGGAATCGGGAGAGAGGAGTGAAGACGATTTAACGCATAAGTTGGGAGATATCGTTAGAATTAACCAGCGTCTCTTTGAGAACATTAATGCTGGCGCTCCCGAAGTGATAATTGAAGATTTATGGGACTTACTGCAATATCATGTCACCACTTTCTTTGATAACGAAGTCCCGCAGCTGCCTCCGGCTCGTCATAGGAGCGGACAGCCACTGAAGACCCTAACTGATAGAATCAAAAGCAAAGAAGGGCGTATCCGGCATAACATGGCCGGTAAGAGAACTGATTTCTCTGCGCGTACAGTCATCAGTCCTGATCCTTTAATTGGAATGAATGAAGTTGGCGTGCCTCAGGTTATGGCCAGAACTTTAACCATCCCGGTAAGAGTCACTGAATGGAATAAAGAGTATCTTAAAAAATTGGTAGAAAATGGCCCTAAGAAATATCCTGGCGCCAATTACATCATCAAGGTCGATGGGCGAAGAAAAACCATCACCGCTGAAACTAAAGACGAAATCCTGGCTGAGCTGGAAGTGGGCTATATTGTAGAAAGGCACCTGCAGGACGGAGATATCTGTATCTTCAATCGCCAGCCTTCTCTGCATCGAATGAGTATGATGTGCCACCGCGTAAAAATCTTACCGGGGAATACGTTCAGATTAAATCCAGCCGTATGCGCCCCTTACAACGCTGACTTTGATGGAGACGAGATGAACTTGCATGTTCCTCAAAATGAAGAAGCCCGTGCTGAGGCTCAGATATTAATGTCAGTAGAAACTCAGATCATCAGTCCCAGGTACGGATTAAGTGTAGTCGGCTGTATTCATGATGCCATCACTGGAAATTACCTGCTTACTAAAGAGCTGGTGTTAAGCCGGGAAGAAGCGTTGGACTTATTATACGCGAGCGGCGTGGATGATTTGTCTGCGCTGTCCCATAAAGACAAAGTTGATGGAAAGGAAGTATTCTCGGCATTGCTGCCTTCAGATTTCAATTACGCCGGAAAAGATAAAGCCGGAAATGAAGTTAAGATAGTTAACGGACAGCTGAAAAGTGGCAATATGGATCAAGCCAGCCTGGGGCATGAAAAAGGATTAATGCTTAGAAACATTTACGAAAGGTATGGAGAAGCTTTCACTGCCGACTTATTAGGAAAGATTTCCAAATTAGGATGTACTGTACTAGCAAGAAGAGGATTCTCTATGGGCATCGGCGATTTAGATCTAACTCCTGAAGCCAGGGCTGAAATTCAGGAAACGATTAACAAAGCGGAAAAAGATGCTTTATCTCTGATTGATGCTTATTATGCTAACGAGCTTGAGCCCCTGCCGGGAAGAAGCCTGCATGAGACCTTGGAGTTAAGGATTTTGGAAGCATTGAACAAAGCCAGAAACAAGACCGGAGATATTGCGGTTAAGCAAGTTAAAGATAGCGCTGCAGTAGTGATGGCCAAGTGCGGTGCCCGAGGAAACCCGCTTAACATCGCTCAGATGACTGCGGTGGTGGGGCAGCAAGCTCTGCGTGGAAAGAGAATTGAAAGAGGCTATAATGGAAGAACCTTGCCTTACTTTAAGAAAAACGACTTGGGGCCTAAAGCAAGAGGATTTGTTAGAAATAATTTCAAAAGCGGGCTTACACCAAATGAATTTTTCTTCGGCGCGATGACTGGAAGAGACGCTTTAATGGACACTGCTCTTAGAACACCTAAATCAGGTTATTTGTATCGGAGACTATCTAATGCCATGCAGGACTTAAAAGTTGAATACGACGGCTCAGTAAGGGATGCCAGCGGCAGGATTGTACAGTTTATGTACGGTGAAGACGGCTTGGATGTATCCAAAACCAAGAACGGGATATTGGATGTAAAAAGCATTGTTCATGACGTAATGGGGGGAGCAAAATGAGAAAAGAGCACGAAGAATACATCGAAAGTTTTGCGGGCAAGCTTCCACAGCCCATAATCACTGAACTTAAAGAAATAGTTCCTAATGAAGTAACTAAAGAGCAGCTCACTAAAATATTAGAGAAAGTATCCTTACTATATAATCGGGCCAGAGTGCATCCGGGAGAAAGTGTAGGTTTAGTAAGCGCAGAAAGCATCGGCGAGCCCGGGACGCAGATGAGTTTAGATTCCGAAGAAAAAGTTATAGTAAAACATCAAAATAAGATTAAGATAGTGAAGATTGGTGAATTTATTGACCAGGTGCTGGAAACAAAGAATGATATTCGTAAAAATGGAAATTCAGAAGTAGGCGACACCAGTAATATGGCCCTTTTTGTGCCCGCATTAAGTCCACATGAAAAGATAGAATGGAAAAAAGTGACTGCAGTGAGCCGGCATCCTTCACCAGCAGCTTTACTCAAAATAAGAACTAGAAGCAAGAGAACTATTACCGCTACCCCCTACCATTCTTTCGTTATTAGAAAAAACAACCGTGTCGTTCCCATTGCCGGTTCCACTCTTAAGCTCGGCGATAGAATTCCGGTGGTACGGCGGATGGACAATCTCACCAGCAATCAATTTCTGAACCTTAAAGAACATCTTCCACCGGCGCAGTATGTGTACGAGAGTGAACTGCGAAAAGCAATGAACAAAGAGCAGGGCTTCATTCTTCCACTTCGAAGCTATGAGCAAATCAACAATTATGTGCAAGGGCGCGCAGCATCTCAACTGCAACAAGAATGTGTGTATATGCACCAACACCGCGGGGCAGCCGCCCTTCCGGAAATTATGCCGCTTGATTTCCAGTTTGGTTTTCTTATTGGCGCATATCTCGCCGAAGGAACGCATACAAAAAATTATGTTGCTATATCCAATATCTCAGATGAATATTTACAGCAAGTGATTGGGTTTGCCCAGCAATACAACATTCACTATAAGATAAAATATGAACTAGGAGAATATGGTAAAAGCACTTCGCTTCTCCTATACTCTACCCTTCTTGCCGATTTGCTGAACACCATGTGCGGACGAGGAGCACACCATAAATACGTACCTCATGTTGCCTACTCTGGCCATTCTTC
This sequence comes from Candidatus Woesearchaeota archaeon, assembly GCA_016214025.1. Lineage (GTDB taxonomy): Archaea > Nanobdellota > Nanobdellia > Woesearchaeales > GW2011-AR9 > JACRPH01. The sequence goes on along the minus strand of JACRPH010000019.1, from coordinate 25,910 downwards.
ATTTGTCAGGGGATTGCTTCAGGCATACTTCGATGGCGACGGGAATGTAAATGTATCGCGGAAAGTCATCCGAGTAAGTTCCTGCTCTCCGGAGCTCCTTAATGGGATTGCCCTTCTGCTTACTCAACTGGGGATATTTGCTGTAAAAGGAAAAAACAAGCGTCAAGACACACTTTCGATTTCGTATCGTTATGCTCAAACGTTCTTGGAACAGATAGACTCAGTAATTCCCCCAAAAAGAGCTTCCCTCGAAAAATTGACTCAGTTGCCTGCCACCAAAACGAGCTACGATAGTATTGACATGATTTCGGGATTGGGAAACGTACTTTCAGTACTTGGACAACGCTTTCATATCCCCTCACGGCTACTGCATAAATTCACTCGAAAACAAAAAATAGGAAGGCAGGCGCTGAAAAAGTATCTTACTCTCTTTGAGCAGGTGGCACAGGAACAAAAGATAAATATAGACTCAGAGTTGAAGATGCTTCTAACCGCAGTGAATTCTGATGTTATCTGGGATGAGATAACTTCTTTGGAAATGGCTGCTCCAACAACCGGATTTGTCTACGATTTCTCCGTTGAAGATCTGGAAACATTTACTACCTTTGAAGGGATTGTTACTCATAATACCCTTAACACGTTCCACTTTGCAGGAGTATCAGAAATGAACGTCACCACTGGACTGCCTAGAATAATTGAAGTGTTTGATTCCAGAAAGGAAATAAGTACGCCGATGATGGAAATTCATTTTCAGGGAGCTACGGCCAAAGATGCTGATGCGGTGAAGAGATTTGCAGCAAAGATTAAAGAAACCAAAGTAGGAGATTTAGTCTCGGAATATTCCGTCAATATCTTTGAGCAGACGCTTAAGGTTAAATTCAATCTAGAAGTGCTTTCTGACCATGAATTATCAACTAAAGAGATGGCCAAGCTGTTAAAAGCAAAGGCTAAAGGGTTTGAGATAGGCACAGCTGATGATGAGGTAATCTTCACCCACAAAGGCAAAGCCGAAGAAGTGAAAAAAGTCTATGCGCTCAAAGAGAAAATTGGAGTGATTAAGATTAAAGGGATTAAAGGAATAAAACAAGTGCTTCCCGTAAAACGTGATGAAGAGTTAGTAATACTTACGGCTGGGACCAACCTGAAAGAGATTTTGGCTCTGCCCGAAGTGGATATTCAAAGGACAACTACTAATGATATCTATGAAATTTATGAAGTTTTAGGCATTGAGGCAGCTCGGCAGGCCATTATTAATGAAGTTTACAAAGTTATCGAAGCGCAGGGGCTTAACGTTAATGTAAGGCACGTAATGTTAGTATCTGATATTATGTGTGCTAGCGGTACAGTTAAAGGCATTACCCGTTATGGTGTAGTAAGTGAGAAAGCCAGCGTGTTAGCCCGAGCCAGCTTTGAAACGCCCATCAAGCATTTGATAACTGCGGCGTTGGAAGGAGAAGTTGATTATCTCACTTCAGTAGTTGAAAATGTAATGATTAACCAGCCAGTTCCCATTGGCACCGGACTGCCCAGCCTGGTTACTAAGATGAAATAGGTTGAAATAAATTTAAGAAAACAAACCCCACAAAAAACAAACCGTAACTTTATAAATAACACTCAAAATTATTACACTAAAGACACATGGCAAAGAAGAAAATAGTTGAAGAGGACCTTAAAGCGTTAAAAGTCAAGCTTCAAGAAAAGAAAGCTATCATCGGCACTGAGGTAGTGCTGAAAGGAATTAAGAATGGCACTTTGCGCCAAGTGTTCTTGTCCAGCAACTGCCCCCAGAGAGTTCGGGAAGACATTTCCTATTATGCTCAATTGGCTTCTATTCCTGTAATAGAACTAAAATATACCAACGAAGAATTGGGTGTCTTCTGCAAGAAGAACTTTTTAGTATCGGTTCTGGGAGTAACTGAGGAATAAGGATGAGACTGAAGTTAGACCAAAATGCATTAGCGTTGTCTTCTAGGTTGGAGAGAATCGCCGGAGTGCAAGTTAAAGACAGCTTTATGGATGAAGAGGAAGAAACCATTTATTTCATCGTAGCTCCCGGAGAATTGGGTAAAGCTATCGGAAAAGGCGGGATGAATATAAAACGCCTGAGCGAAGAATTAGGAAAAAGAATCCGAATCACTGAATATCGCGATAATGTCCTGGAGTTTGTGCGCGGCTTTATCTACCCTGCTGCTGTCGCTGAAGTGGTGCAGGAAGGCAGCGATATACTGATTAGGGATGAGAGCCGAAAAACAAAAAGTTTATTAATAGGCAGGGGGGGCAAGAACATTAAATTGCTCAATAGGGCGGTAAAGCGCTTTTTCAGCATAAATGAAGTTAAGGTATTAGACTTACACTAATTCAACATGGCCGGAAAATCAAAAGGACTGAAAGCAGCACGGAAGCTGATGAAAAGAAGAAGCCAGTTCAGGCTAGGTAAAAGATCTAAGCTCAAGAAGAAATTTGATCCTTTAAGCGGCTCTTCCCAAGCTAAAGGGATTGTATTAGAAAAGATTCAAGTTGAAGCCAAACAGCCCAATTCTGCGATGAGAAAATGCGCGAGAGTCCAATTAATCAAAAACGGGAAGCAGATAACCGCATTCATGCCTGGAGACGGGGCGCAGAAGATGATAAACGAGCACGATGAAGTTATCGTAGAATGCATCGGCGGGAAAATGGGAAGAGCTAAAGGAGATTTGCCTTGTATTCGCTGGCAGGTAATTCGAGTTAATGATCAAAGCTTAGATGCCTTATTGAGAGGAAGAATAGAGAAGGCAAGAAGGTAAAGTTAACATGGCTGATATCAAATGTTTCAACCGCTGGAGCGCAGACAAAATAACTGTAGCAGATTTAGGATTGTCTAAATACATTACTTTGCAGCCTACTATTCTGCCCAAAACGGGAGCAAGATATGCCGGCAACCGCTTCCACAAGTCTAATGTGTTTATCGTAGAAAGATTAGCCAGCAAGCTCATGATTCCTGGCCACAAAAGCAAAAAGCATTTCATCAGCTCCGGGCACAACTGCGGGAAGAAAGTTCTGGCATTGAAGATTGTGGAGCAAGCTCTGGCTAAATGCGAACAGAAATTAAAACAGAATCCCGTAGCGATTTTAGTTAAGGCGATTGAAAATGCTGCTCCCCGGGAAGAAGTTATTTCTATCGAATACGGCGGGGCAAGGTATCCTAAAGCAGTAGATGTAGCTCCCCAGAGAAGAGTTGATTTAGCCCTTCGATATATGACTCAAGGGGCTTATACTAAATCTTTCAACAAGAAAGTCAAGATTGAAGATGCTTTAGCTGAAGAGATCATCTCTGCGTACCAATGTAGTGCCAAGAGTGCAGCCATCTCCAAGAAGAGGGATGCAGAAAGGCAGGCGGCCAGCAGTAAGTAAAGATATTTGTTTAGCATCATCAAGTCAAAATTCTTTAGAGTTTGTTCAGCAAGAGCGGCAGGGGGTTGCCCCCTACGGGGATACCGCTCTGCGATTGTTACTTCGAGAATTTTGAAGATGCTAAACAAATACGTTTTGTTATTTTTCAGTATTTTTTTTACAAATATTTTCCTTTCAAGTTTAGTTTTATCTCTTTTGGCACTGCCACTAAAAACCATTTCTCGTCGTTACTTTTCCACACTAAATCAAACTCGTCAGTGCTGTATTCTCTTAATCCCACACGTGGGTCGAATATTTTTATTTCTATCAATTCGTTCTCTTCTGTTTTGATTCCAAATTGTGCTTCTAATACCGAACGCATTACGGCTATTCCGCACAATCCGAGAGCGCTTTGAAGGTGCATTTCTAAGGGAAGAGCAAAGAAGTATAAAGATTTTGCTGGAAGTAAAGGTTGTTTTTACAGGGCAAGATACATTTTGTCCAGGTATATACCTATTATAACCTATTGCCCCAAAGTATATATACTACTTATGTGAGACAAAGGTTATGTATTTACTTCGGAGAGATAACACGGTTAAAGTAGGCCAGCGTTGCTTAGAAGTAGAAATAGGTAGCTTAAAGGTCAGATGGAGGTTAAAAATGGTTTTTTTCACACTTAAAGCCCAAAAAATACCCTTTAAAGAAAAAGAAGAGGATGCAGTTAAAGCGCAGAAAGGAGCTTATTTAGGGGTTTCAGTCGCTCCTGAGTCCAGCTATGGATTGTGCTGTGGCTTGTGCCGTGATGGAACTAACTGCCTGAATAAAGCGAAGTATAATGGATACTGTAGGTGGCATAAGAAAATACCAGTGCCTGCTTTGAATCACCTATGTTTGGAGTAGGAATAGGAATGTTGGCTTTAGGAGGAGTGGGAATTGTAGTAGGAGCGATAGGGCTTTCGGAGTGAGCAAAACAGTATTCTAACTAACTCATAACTACCTGTAGCTTATTCTTGTCAATTGGCTCCAGAATGACTTCCTGCCCTTGCTTTAATGAAAGAAATTCAGCCAATGATTTGGGAATTCGAACATCTAATGCGTTTCCTACTTTTGCTACTTTCGTACGTGCGCGCAAACCCCAAAGGCCACGTTTCTTCACTTCGGCTTCTATTTGGTCAGAAACCCCCGATTCAAAAATAGTCTCGTGGCAACTAACACATACCAAAGCGTCAAACAGTCCTATTTTTTCTCCTAGGAATACGTAGGGAATTTTCTTCCGCTCGTACGTTCCTGCATTACAATTAGTGCATTTCATGGTTATTTCCCTCTCCAATGTTTTGGCCTTCCCAAGTGAACCGTAATCACTTTATACTTTCCATCAGGCATTCTTTCATAAATAACAGTAAAGTGCCGATATACGGTTATGAAATGGCTGCCCCCTGGTACTTTCGGACCTCTGGTAAGGGCTTCTGCAATTTCTATGCGGGATATACCATCATCCATAGCTTCGTCCTGCGCATGCTTAGTCATCACTAATTCTTCTTTGGAAACCATCGCAATCTCCTCTTGTATAAACTGGTAAATACTTGTTTTATTTAAATCTTTCGGGAAACCTTTATATATCTACCTTCTTTTCTTCCTCCTAAATTATGGCAAGTAAAAAGAGGAGTACGGATAGTGGTAGTTCTAAATGTATTTTCAGTAATAGCTCTAACAAAAAAGGGCAGGTTACCGTATTTATTATTGTGGGCATCTTAATGCTGTTTGCGTTTGCAGCTATTATGTATTTCACTCAGACAAGAGTTACTCAAGAAATCTCCGAAGAAGTTGAACCAGCCCTCGCTCAAGTTCCGGCTGAATTCCAGCCTCTTCGTTCTTACACTGAAAATTGCATACAACAAATTGGCAAAAGAGGTTTGTTAATTCTGGGCCAGCAAGGCGGGTATATTTATCCGGATTTAGCGGGAAAGTTTTCTGCATCTGATCCAACTGAAGCGGATGGAATTGATTTAGAGCCCATAAAAGTACCATATTGGCATTACAATATCGAAAAGAATAAAGCGGATAAAGTGGTGTATAGCTCTTTAGCGCCCAAATTATATGCCAAAGACGATGGGGTGATGAGCATTGAAGCGCAATTAGCCCGATTTGTAAAAGAAAGATTAGATAATTGCTTGGATAATTACACTCCGTTCACTCAGCAGGGATTTGAGATTGATTTATCTGAACAAATAGAAGACAAAAAAGTCAGCGTAAAAGTGGGAGAGAATAATGTTATCTTTACGTTAAGTATGCCTCTCTCAGCACAGAAAGGTGATGCTAAAACTGAATTCACCCAATTTTATGCCAAAATTCCCTTGCAGCTGAAGCATTATTATGAGATTGCTAATCTGATTGCAGCTACGGAACAGAACTTTAGTTTCTTAGAGAAGCATGGATTAGAATTGATTGCAGTGTATTCCAAAGTTGATCCGCAGTACTTCCCACCTATTTCTGAGGTTACTTACGAACCCGTATCAGCATTTTCATGGTCAGAAGTTGATTTACAGCAGAAGTATAAAGACTTGCTCACTTCATATATTCCTATGCTGCGGTTCTTAGGCAGCAGCAATTTTTATCACGCTACTTTTCCGGAAGGGAATATTCTGGCGCAAAGAGTAGCAGATAATGCGGTGTTGACGCTCACTGGAGCAGATGATTTAGAAGTAAGTTTTGATTATTTTGGCTGGCTGCCCTATTTTAAAGCGAATAGCGAAGATGGTGTAATCAAGCCGGAAAGCCAGCACATCTCGGCCTTTGGCGTGCTTGATTTTAATTATCAGCGTTATGAAACTCATTACGATGCTTCTTTTCCCACTTTAGTCACGCTGAAAGACAAATATGCTTTTGACGGTGCGGGATATAGTTTTGTATTTGCATTAGAAGGAAATATCAGAAATAATGCTCCAGCTATTCCTAATAAAACCCAAGAATATTATCCTAAGACTATTTCTCCACTTGCTTGCGGTGAGGAGCATCAGCAGACCGGATTATTAAAAACCGTAGTGGTAGATAGTTTCTCCAAAGAGCCTATTGAACTGGTAAAGATTGGTTTCTCCATCCCCGAACAGATAGACTGCGATATGGGACTTACTAACAATGAAGGGGTGTTTGAAGACAATTATCCTGCAGTTTATGGCGGAATGCTTAGCTTGATAAAACAAGATTATCTTACTGACTTTTATCCTATTGATACGTACAAGCTCAAGAACAGCACGGCACTAATAGGATATGCAGTAGAAGGAATACAGCCAGCAAAAGTTATTGAACTGCATCGGATTAAATACATTAATGTTACGGTGAAGAAGAAAGAGCTGAAAGAGTGTGTTACTCCGCTGAGTTGTGAATATACTTTGGGTCCAAGCTTAGCGTTAATTCCCTACAAAGATATAGAATGTGAATTAGGCAAAAGAAGATGTTTCTTTAATCAGGAGCAGGGATTGTTTGAGTCTGGCGAAAAAGTATATGACTTGAACGTAGAAGGAAGCAAAAGCAAGAAGCACGAGTTTTATTTTATGGATAAAGCTAAGCCGCTGGCTCAGGAAGAGGAAGCAGTAATAATGTTGGAGCGAGTAAGCGATATTAATCCGCGGTTAAGGAGTGATCCTTTTTCTGCTTCATTTAAAGTAAGAGGAAATGAAACTACTGAAGTCCGCTTAGTTCCCGGAGTGTATAAAGTTAGCGGAACTTCTTTTATGAACAAAGAATTAAAGATTGCTGCAGAAAAAAGATGCAACCGCTTTGAGATGAACTTTTTGCTTACAGACTGGACTAAAGAAACCTGTTATGATATGGAAGGAACCAAGATGGATCAATTCATGAGCGGAGGAGTAGAATTTGATGTTCCTGCAACCTATATAACGATAACACCTCAAGATTTGTATACTGCTCGTGACATAACTTTTTATGTGTTGACGCAAGATATTTTGTCTACACCAGAAGTATTTGAAAGCATCGATAAAGAATGTGGTGGTTACACTTGTGTTCCGTTTGCAGGATGTTTATTTGAGGTATGCGATGATAGAAAAATAAATGTAAATGGCCGAGTAATGGAAAGTATACAAGTAGCAGCACAAGCAGGCAACTTGTCTAAGCAAGCATGGGCATATAATTCGTTAACTCCAACTTACAACTAAAATGATAAACGCACAAAAATCATGGAGCTTCATCGGACTGTTCATAATCGCTTTAGTCATTAGTATGCCATTTTATTCTGCCGATGCTTTGGCCAGCATTGAGGTAAAGATAACTAAGAATTCCGGCACGGGTGGAATTGAGAATTATCTTGATGCGCAAGGAGATGTGTGGACGGTAGAAGCGTTAATTACTGGTGTTAATGATACTACTATTGACCCCCAGAAAGTTAAATTAAAGATCGGCGATAATGAAGCCGTATTTAGCTCCTGTTCCGGAGGCACTTTAGGCCAGACTTGCCAGTATATCAGCCCTCTAACAGATGGAATTAAAGAAGCAGAATATGCCTTTAATGTGGTGTATGAATTTTTGGATGTGTTTGGAGTACCGGATTCGGCTCAGTGGGGAGATTACATCCGCGCTGATGGCTCTGCTCCAACCATTTCTTCTTTGAGCGCCAAGCAGGAGAAAGGTGATGTAATTATTGATTTTACAGTTACCGATAAAAAAGCAGGGGTGCCTGCAGTAGGGTTGAAACAGCTCGATATTATTGATGCCGATTCTAATGCCATATTACAGAGCATTACTGATTTTAAACTGGAAGAGCATACTGCAAGTTACACCTTTAAAGACGATACTAAATTTGGAGGTAAATTGCAGGCAGTACTGGAAGGAGAAGGCACTCGCCGCATTAAAGTTTCTGCGGAAGATTGGCTGGGGCATAAGTCGGTTAATTTGCCCCTGGCTACGTTTAAAACTGATTTTGTAGCTCCAGTGTTAGTTAAAGATACGTTAAATTTTACTTCTTTGGGCAAATTCATTGGCCCATATAATGTGCAGACAGATATTAAACTAGATGTGCTGGAAACTACTACTCCGATTGTAACTGCTTATTCTGACCAAGCTGAATTAACTGGAGAAGAAGCTTCCTGCTCTTTAGACGATGAAGTGGATAAGCTGTGGCATTGTGAATGGAGTAATATTGAAGTACATCCTTTTAGTACAGTAGCATTGAAAGTAACTGCTATTGATGAATACGAGAATACAGTAGAAGAGACGTTGAATACGGATTTAGTGGAAGATACTTCTGCTCCGGAAATTTCATTCTTTGGAACGGAACGGCAGTTTGAGGGCAAGAGTTATGTGAAGATGAAAGGGGTTGCGGGAGAGAACCGATTGATTTTGAAAGCTAATGAGCAAGGCTCGGGCATGGCTGCTGAAGATGTGCGCGCTAATATGGGCGCGTTAGGTAAATCACAGTACGAGCCGCCTACTGGGTGCAATCAGACTGAATCTACTTTTGATTGTTATTGGGACTTTGGCGCTTCGCTTAGTTCTGGTGGAGTGCTTCGAGTGGGACTGTCTAAGTTTGAAGATAAAGTAGGCAATGTGGGAGCGATGCCGGAGATTGAAATTGTGGCCGATAATTCTCCGCCTAAAGTAGAAAAGCTGGAATTTTATGGTACATCTGATATCGGGGATAAAGATTATTTCCAGTCCAATGATAAAATTAAGATTAAAACTACTATTATTGAAAGCAGCGGGGCGTTCATATTAGTTAATTTAAATGATATTGCAATGGATGCGGAGACTAAATTCCCGGAAGGGCCATATACCCGTGACTTGGGCGCGGGCTGGCAGGTGTTTGATGCGGAGCAGTCGTGTGAACGCAGCAATGATACTACCAAGTGGTTCTGTGAAGTTGAAACTGAAGCGATAAAATCTGGTCCGGAGAAGAATGTGAAGTTGGAAGTTGTAGTTACTGATACTGCCGGTAATATGGCTGACTCGTGGCCGGAATCGGCTAAGAATATGGAGACTAAAGCTCAGGAAGGAACTTATAGTTTTGATTTATTGGGTTTGAGTGTAGAAGACAACCCAGATTATTGGGAAGTGGATAAAGTTGTTCCTAAATTAGATTTTGTGGATTTAGACGCTACAAAAGTAGCTTACACCAGAATGCCGTTGGAGATCCGATTTAAAACTTCTCATCCTAATACTAAAGTTCTTTCGGTAGAATTGATACCTAACAGCTGTGCTAAAGAAGGCGAAGAGCCTGCGCCGGAAATTTCCCGTTCGGTTATGTACGGAGGCAGTATGGCCGACGGAGCTGTATCTCCGGTAAAGACGATGTTCACCCTGGAATTCTCTCCATTTGAAGGCAGAGGTTTATTTGGGTTGTCTAAGAAGGCAGAGATATCGACAGTAGAAGCGAAGTATACTTGCAAGTTCAAGCTCTATTCTCAAGTTGGCAAAGATGCGTTAGCTGCAGCAGAAATGCAGGATGTGATTGTATCGGTTCCATTTGGATTTTCGAAGTTAGGAGCGATAGATGAGAACTTGGCGGATAAGGTGAAGGAGCTGAAAGGTTCTGGTTTTATGAAGTTTGCTAATGTTCTTAATTATTTGAAAATAGCTTTAGATTGGATAAATTATATCTTCAATATTCTGAAAATAATTATTACGGTGAATCAGATAATAGATTTGATTAGTGGAACTGCTACAGCAAATGCAGATGCATATGAGAAAAGTGGTGTTTTGGCAGGGGTTGGCGCTGGATTAAGAGGTAGTTGCCTCGCTTATGAGACTGATACTGGCGCCGGCTGGGAGTACATCCAGTATATCCAAATACCTTTACAAATATTGAATTGCAATCCAGACCCCGATCATTTGGGGTGGTATGGAGATTATCAAGCAGCAGTATTAAAAAATTATAACCGCTACACCGGTCGGGAACTCTTAGGAACTTCTGCTTCATTATATGAAAATATGTATCTTTCAATCGCGGGATTATGCTTGCCCGGAATTATATTCAATATTGATAAAGCCCGTGAAATTCACTGCAGGAAAATAGTTTGTTATGGCCGAGAAGTTCCGCAAGGAATCGCCACGATAGACAGCTGCAACAAATTATACGATTTGCAAATGTGTGAGTTTGTATGGGGCCCAGTAATGGATTTAATTCCATTTCTTGGAGCATTAGGGCAGATTGGACAAATGATTAAATCAGCGTTTACCTCACCAATGGGATTGATTACTCTAACTGAGACCGCTGCTTGTTTTACTTTCTGTTTTACTACGGGGGGTGGACCATTATTAATCACTTGCAAAGTCACCGCGGGAATAAACAAAGCGTTAGACATAGTTAATTCCATTATTGGCGCCTTCAAGAACCGTCCCGACGTTACCGGTTCTCCATATTGTAAAATGGCAGACAGTATCGACGCAGATGAATTAACTGGCGGAAAAGATTATGCGCCGGTGGAAGAAAGTGAACCAGAAAGTGCACCTCCCAGCGAAGCGGCTCCTTCTCAGCCAGCATCTCCACCAGAGCCGGTGGCTGCAATATAAATGAATATTACTGCGCTTAAATTAAATATATCTGACTATCTGGCAAGGAGTTTTTACTTTCTAAAATGGCAGACACTGTCTGCTGAATTAAGCTGGAGTTATAATGTAGATACTTTATTAGAGAAAATGCGAAAGTTTTACTTGGTAAACCCAAATTCCGCAACACTGTCTCGGAAATGGGGTTGTTTTCAAAAGGTGAGACACTGTTTCACCAATTGGTTTAATTAGTAAAATGGGCTACAGTGTCGCCCGAATTTATCTAGTGGTGCTGACGGGGGGGGTAAAGTGAGCCTTTAACTGAGCGATTAGTGAATGATTGATGAGCGATTAAGAGAAAGTAGGGGATGCAAGTATTTATTCTGTTGCGGCGTAAATGCGGTGCAAGGCCGGTTTGAGTATAGATGAATAACTTACTAAACCAAAAGGTGTTTTAAAGGACTCAGAAAGGGCTCAGGAAGGGCTCGGAAAGAAAATGCTTTGACGGAGCAGGAAAAAGATCTGAAGTTTAAACTTCGGTCAGCTTCGGTCAAAAACAAAAATCCAGACAGCGTTTGGAAAATGCATGGTTTGAATAATTTAAAAGACAAATATCGGCAAGATATCGGCAGGATATCGGCAAGTGTTAATTGAGATGAGAACCAGTGTTGGCTGGTCTGTTTTAATGAGCAATTAGGAAATTTGAAGCAAAAGATTGAAGAAAAGAAAGGGAAAACAAAGAGGGCCTATTTTAAAGGGAAATAGATGTCCGAAATAATGTCCGAAAAAAGCAGTTTGACAATAAACCTTAAAAACTCATGAGAAATATAGTGTAAAGGTGGAATGGAAAAGCGAGGTTGGTTCGGTATAAACCGTATCCGGAAGTATCCGGAACAAGTAAAGAACATTGTGGACTTACTCGAGTTGTAGGAGCAGGGAAGAGCATTTATTACGTCGCTGCCTGATGTGGTGTAAATGCGGTGCAAGTTAGATGATCCCAAAAATCAGGGTGGTTTTAAAGGACTCAGGAAGAAAAAGCTTTGACGCGAAACCGGAGAATAAATCTGAAGTTTAAACTTCGGTCAGCTTCGGTCAAGAAGCACAATAACATCTGGCTGGAGAAAAGATTAATAAAGCCCAATAAACTACTGACTTTAAAAAGAGATGGATGTTAAAAAGAGCGCAGGATTATTAGTACTGTTAGTTTTAATTAGTTCTACTTTCGCTGCTTCTGATACTACCGATAATTGTGCTGGAGTGTGGGGCTCAATTAAATGTTTTCTGTGGGGGAATCCGGCTAATCGTGCGGGGAAAGGATGGTGGGATAGAACGGAGGCGTTGGTGGGGAATTAAAATGGTTTCTTCAAAAAGTCAGACAGTGTCTCACCAATTGAGTTGGAGTCAAACAAAACATACCATGAATAAAAATATCATTGGATTTGGAAATTTACTTCAAGAGATTAAGCAGATTGTAGCTAAAGCGAAGAATAGTGCGTTTCAGTTTGTCAATCAGGAAATGCTTCGTGCTTATTTTAAAATAGGTCAAAAAATTGTTGAAGAAGAGCAGAAAGGCAAACAGAGGGCGGATTATGGATCTTTCTTGCTGGAAAAACTGTCTGGAATTTTAACGGAAGAATTGGGAAAAGGCTTTAGCATTAGTAATTTAAGGAATATGCGCCAATTTTATTTGACTTATAAAAATAAGATTCAACAGTCAGCGACTGGCGAATTGGAATTTAAACTTACTTGGACCCATTATTGTGAATTAATCAAAATTGATGAGGAAAAGAAGAGGACTTATTTCGAGAAGTACGCAGAACAGGAAAACTTAAGTGTTCGAGATCTAAAAAGGCAGATTTACTCTTTACATTATGAACGGCTTTTATTAAGCAAAAATAAAAAATCATTAATTAAACGTGAATCTGCCTCTCTTGTTCCTCAAACGGTAGAAGATGTTATTAAAGACCCTTATGTTTTGGAGTTTTTGGATTTGGAGTCAAAGAAAGAATATTCTGAGAAAGAACTGGAGACTAAAATTTTGGATGATTTACAGAAGTTCTTGCTGGAATTAGGGCAAGGGTTTAGCTTTGTGGCGAGGCAGAAACGGTTTACTTTAGACAACGACCATTTTTACATAGATTTATTATTTTATAACATTTATCTTAAGTGTTACGTGGTAATTGAACTTAAGACCGAAAAATTTAAGCCGGAGGATAGCGGACAGCTTAATTTTTATTTGAATTATGTGCGCAAAGAGCTGAACAAAGAGGGAGATAATGAACCGATTGGAATTGTCTTATGCACTGGTAAAGATAAAGTACAAGTTGAGTTTGCTTTATCTCGGATGCCAAATAAATTATTTGTGTCAAAGTACAAGCTTTATTTACCTTCCAAAGAGGAGTTAGAAAGGGAGATTAAGAAACTAATTTAAACCTGAGAAGAATATCTTGCTTAAATCCATGAAAAAGAGGTTTACTGGTGTACTTTTGATATTTGTGCTAGTTTTGAGTTCAATTACGTTTGCTGCTGCTGATACTGCTGATAATTGTGCGGGAGTGTGGAGCTCGATTAGGTGTTTTCTGTGGGGCGACCCAGCTAATCGTGCCGGTATGAACTGGTGGGATAGGAGTGAGGCATAGATGCATGAAAGAAAGCCAGACCGTAGAGTTCAAGAAGTCTTTAGCAGAGATAAATGAAATTTTAGAAACTATTTCAGCATTTTCTAACACGAAAGGCGGGAAAATTCTGGTCGGGATTGAAGAAAATAAAGATGGGACCATAAAAGAAGTGGTTGGAATTACCATTAAAGGCAAGGAAATAGAGAATTTAACTAATGAGATAAAGCAGAATACCGACCCTGTTATTTTTCCGTCGATAGAGTTTGTAAGAATGGGTGGAAAAGAGGTTTTGTCTGTAGAAGTTGAAGAAAATCAAAGCAAGCCGGTGTTTGCCAAAGGAAGAGCGTATAAAAGAGTTGGGCGAAGCAGTATTAAACTCAGTATTGATGAAATAAGGAATTTAACTAAAGAGAGTGTAAATTATAGTTTTACTGATATGATATGTAAAGATGCTAAGATGGAAGATATCGATTGGGATTTTGTGAGGAAAGAATTTATCCCTTTGTACGAATCCATTTCTGAGAGGAAAGTAATCGGTAAACCAGAAGAATTCCTGGAATCACTCCAGTGTCTTAAAGGGCAGAAAGTAACTAATGCTGGAATCCTCTTGTTTGGCAAAACTCCTCTGAAATTTTTAATGAATGCTTACATTGCTGCAGCGAGATATAAACGTGAAGTTGAGAGTACAGAGAGGTTAGATTATAAAGAATTTACCGGAAACCTGTTTCAGCAGATAGATGCCTGTGACAAATATATCAAAGAGAATATTGTGGTTATGTCCCGGCAGCACCCTTATCGCGTTCAGAGGGAAGATATTCCAGAGTATGGGCTGTTTTCCATTAGAGAGCTAGTAACTAATGCTGCCTGCCATCGTGATTATTCGGAACAGGGGAGTAAAGTAATAGTTAAATTATTTAAAGACCGGTTGGAGATTTATAATATTGGGGGATTTCCGAAAGGCATTAACTCAAGAAATATCTTAAGTAAACAATATTCCAGAAATCCAATTGTTGCTAACGTTTTAGCAAAGGTAAGATATATTGAGGAGTTAGGTGAAGGTTGGAACAAGATAATTGATGAGCATAAGAAGCATCCTCTCCATCCACAGATGCCAAAGATAGAAGCAGATAAGTACAGTTTTTTAGTAACTCTGTATTCGACACGTGATAAATTTGAAGAAAAGAAAGAGGTGATAACTCTTACAGAAAGGCAGAAAGTAATCTTACAATCTCTTCAGAAAGAAGGGATGATCACCACTGGCAGTTGTGCACAATTGCTTCATGTTTCCCAAGATACAGCACTGCGAGAGTTATCCAAGTTACAGACGCTTAAGCAGATTAAGCAGAAAGGAGTAGGAAAGAGCATTTATTACACCGCTGCCTGATGCGGTGCAAATGCGGTGCAAATGCGGTGCAAAGTTGGTTTAGGTTAGATGGTTTTGAATAACCCACTAAACCACGGGTGTTTTAAAGGGCTCAGGAAGAAAAAGCTTTAAAATATAATGAGTATTACTTAGCTTAATACCATGGAAAAGAGGTTCATCGGTGTACTAATGGTGTTTCTGCTAGTTTTGAGTTCAATTACTTTTGCTGACGAGAATACTGATAATTGTGCGGAAGTGTGGGGCTCTATTAAGTGTTTTCTGTGGGGGAATTTGACGGGGAAAGGAGATGTATGAAAGAGAGCCAGACGGTAGAATTCAAGAAATCTTTAGCAGAAATAAATGAAATTCTGGAAACCATTTCAGCTTTTGCTAACACGAAAGGCGGGAAAATTCTGGTGGGTGTGGGAGAAAATAAAGATGGAACTGTAAAGGAAGTGGTTGGAATTACCATTAAAGGCAAGGAAATAGAGAATTTAACTAATGAGATAAAGCAGAATACCGATCCGGTGATTTTTCCTTCCATAGATATTACGCAGATGGAAGGGAAGGACGTTGTTCTGATTACCCTAAAAGAGTGTGATACAAAACCGGTTTTTGCAAAAGGAAATACATTTATGCGAGTGGGAAAAACGAATAGAAAGCTTTCAGTCCAGGAAATCAGGAGAATGACTAAAGAAAGCATAGATTATAGCTTTACTGAGCTGCCCTGTGAAGAAGCCACGCTAAAAGATATAGACTTAGACTTTGTCAAGAACTTTATTAAACAATATGAACGAATTTTTGGATCAAAGATTTTAAGTAAGCCCAGACAATTGTTGCAGAGTTTGGGCTGTCTTAAAAATAACAAATTAGCAAATGCAGGGCTCTTATTGTTTAGTAAAAACCCCCAAAAGTATTTTCCTTACGCAATTGTTGCCGTAGCAAGATATAAAGGCAATACGGTGGGAACAGAAAAATTAGACTATAAAGAGTTCTCTGGAAATGTCTTTGACCAAATAGACAAAACAGAGGAGTATATAAAAAATCATATTGCTTTGATGTCCCAACTTCATCCCCATAAAGTACAAAGGGAAGATATTCCTGAATATCCCCTTTTTGCCATTCGGGAATTAGTAGTCAATGCTGTTGCTCATCGAGATTATGCAGAACGAGGGAAGATTATTATTAAAATGTTCTATGACCGGATTGAATACTACAACCCTGGAGGATTGCCCGGCAGCATTACTCCTAAAAACATTATTAATATGCAAAAATCAAGAAATCCGACGCTGGTCAGAGTTTTGAATAAACTAAAATATATTGAAGAGCTGGGTGAAGGCTGGGACCGTATCATGGAGGAATACAAGAATCACTCTTTAAAACCTAAGCTTCCAGATATTAAAGATTTTGGTGATGCTGTTCTGGTGACGATTTATCGGGCAACATTAGACGTCTTGGAACGGTTTCAGGGAGAACTTAACCAGAGACAGGTCCAGCTCTTAGAGTATCTGAAGTCGCATGAGGATATTAAATCTGAAGTTTACGCTCAGATGTTTGGTGTTACTGACCGGCAGGCAAGAGCAGATATTTCCAAGTTGGTTTCGCTAGGCTTGCTGCTCAAGGAAGGAAAAGCGAGGTTGGTTCGGTATAAACCGTATCCGGAAGTATCCGGAAGTATCCGGAACAAGTAAAGAACATTGTGGACTTACCCGAGTTGTAGGGGCAGGGAAGAGCATTTATTACGTTGCTGCTTGATGCGGTGCAAGTGCGGTGCAAATGCGGTGCAAAGTTGGTTTAGGTTAGATGGTTTTGAATAACCCACTAAACCACGGGTGTTTTAAATGGCTCAAGAAGAAAAAGCTTTAAAATATAATGAGTATTACTTAGCTTAATACCATGGAAAAGAGGTTATTTAGCGTACTAATGGTGTTTTTGCTAGTTTTAAGTTCAATTACACTTGCTGACGAGAATACTGATAATTGTGCTGGCTTCTTTGGCTCTATTAAGTGTTTTCTGTGGGGGAATTTGACGGGGAAAGGAGATGTATGAAAGAAAGCCAGACGGTAGAGTTCAAGAAGTCCTTAGCAGAAATAAATGAAATTCTGGAAACCATTTCAGCTTTTGCTAACACGAAAGGCGGGAAAATTCTGGTGGGTGTGGGAGAAAATAAAGATGGAACTGTAAAGGAAGTGGTTGGGGTTACGATCAAAGGCAAAGAAATTGAAAATCTGACTAATGAGATAAAGCAGAATACGGATCCGGTTGTTTTTCCATCGGTAGAGTTTGTGAAGATGGCAGGGAAAGAAGTTTTATCTATCGAGGTTGAAGAAAACGAGAGTAAGCCGGTGTTTGAGAAAAATATGGTTTTCAAGAGAGTGGGAAAAACAAACAAGAGGCTTAGCAGTCAAGAGATAAGAAAGCTGGCTAAAGAAAGTGTTGATTATAATTATACGGAACTAATCTGCAAAGAAGCGAC
Source organism: Candidatus Woesearchaeota archaeon (assembly GCA_016214025.1). Lineage (GTDB taxonomy): Archaea > Nanobdellota > Nanobdellia > Woesearchaeales > GW2011-AR9 > JACRPH01. Next base: position 8,587 of record JACRPH010000019.1, on the reverse strand, counting down.
CTTAAATGATATTGATGAAGAGAAAGTGAAGTGGTTTTTAAGGAAGGCAAAAGCAGAAAGAAATTTTGATATTGAGCCTGAAACTCCATTGAAAGAAGCTTTAGAGAGATTAAAGTTAATGAGAGAGGAAAGGTTGACTAATGCTGCAATTCTATTGTTCGGTAAAAATCCACAAACTTTCTTTTTGCAGGCAGAAATAAGATGTGCCAGATTTAAGGGAATTGAACCTTTAGAGTTTATTGATATGAAAGTTTTTGGAGGAAATATTATTGACCAAAGGGAAAATGCAGTTGAATTCGTAAAAGAACATATTAAACTGCATGCTAAGATTGTTGGAACAGAAAGAGTAGAAACGTGGGAATATCCAATCGAAGCGGTTAGGGAAGCAATTACTAATGCCCTATGTCATCGGGATTATCAATTTTCATGTAATGTACAAGTTAGAATTTTTGATGATAGGATTGAAGTGTGGGGTTGCGGTCTTTTACCCAATGGGCTATCTGTGGATGATTTGAGAAAGAAACATGATTCTATTCCCAAGAATCCTTTGATTGCAAAACATTTTTTCCTGATTAAATTTATTGAGCAGTGGGGGACAGGCACAAATAGAATTATTAAAGAATGTTTAAGTAATGGGTTACCAGAGCCTTTATTTGAGATAATCTCCAACAATTTAGTAGTTACTTTAAGAAAATACAAAGTAACTGAAGAAGAGATTAAAAATTTGAATGAAAGGCAAAGACAGGCAGTGAAGTTTATAGGAGAAAAAGGAAAGATTACGAGTAAAGAATATTGTGAACTGGCGGGTGTGGTGAAAGACACGGCTAATCGAGATATTAATGAGCTATTGAGGAAGGGATTAATTAAAAGAGAGGGAACCGGGAAAAAAGTATTTTATAGTTTAAAATAGCCTGCGTCCGATATGCGTCCGATATGCGTCCGATACGGTTGAATGTAAGAGAGTAAAGCTTTAAAATACATTGAATATTACTTAGCTTAAATCCATGAAAAAGAGGTTATTTGGTGTACTTTTGGTGTTTGTGCTAGTTTTGAGTACGTTTACTTTTGCTGAGGCTGAAACTTCGGATAATTGTGCGGGAGTGTGGGGCTCTATTAAGTGTTTTCTGTGGGGCGACCCTGATAATAGAGCTGGAATGAGCTGGTGGGATAGAGGAGGAGAGGCGTTGGTGGGGGATTAAATATGACTCTTAAAGAGCTAATTCCAACAGAAGAAGAGTATAATTCTTTAATCTCTTCTATTGGTCTTCTCTTAGAAAAGGCCAGACAAAAAACATTTTACCAGATCAATCAAACTTTAGTCCAAACTTACTGGGAAATCGGAAAGAGAATTGTTGAATATGAACAAAAAGGGAAAGAGAAAGCAGAGTATGGGAGTAAGTTATTAGATAAGATATCCCAAGATTTGAAGCTCCGGTATGGGAAAGGGTTCAGCAGAAGCAATACCTATCTGATGAGATTCTTTTTTACCAAATACCCAAAAATCCAGACAGCGTCTGGAAAATTAAGCTGGTCACATTATTGCGAATTATTAAATGTATCTGATGACTTATCGAGGAGTTTTTACGAGAAGCAATGCTTAAATGAGAAGTGGAGCGTCCGAGAGCTATCTAGGCAGATTAACTCTATGCTTTTTGAGAGGTTAGCTTTAGGTAAAGATAAGAATAAAGTTTTAGCTCTCTCGACTAAAGGGCAATCAGTTTCTTCTCCGAAGGATATGGTGAAAGATCCTTATGTGCTTGAATTTTTGGGTATATCTCAAGAGCATGAGCTTACTGAGAAAGAATTTGAGCAAAAAATCATAGATAATCTACAGATGTTTCTGCTGGAGCTGGGGAAAGGATTTACTTTTGTTGCACGCCAATACCGATTAACTCTTAATCAGCAGCATTTTTATGTGGATTTGGTGTTTTACCACCGTATTCTGAAATGTTTTGTCCTGATTGACTTAAAAATCGGCAAAGTTGATCATAATGATATTGGGCAAATGAATCTGTATTTGAATTATTTTAAAAAGGAAGAGATGGGTGTAGGGGATGGAGAGCCGATAGGCATAATTCTCGCTGCAGAGAAAAATAACTTTTTTGTAGAATATGCTTTAGGTGGAATTTCCAACCAGTTGTTTGTATCAAAGTATAAGCTTTACTTGCCCTCCAAAGAAGAATTAGAAAAGGAGATTAGGAAACTAATTTAAACCCGAGAAGAATATCTGGCTTAAATCCATGAAAAAGAGGCTGATTTCGGTACTAGTACTGTTTTTGCTAGTTTTAAGTACAATTACTTTCGCTGACAATACAACTGATAATTGTATGTAGAAAACATTAAATACGACTTACAATTAAAAGCTCCTCCAACGATTCCATTACCTAACACAAAAGAATTTAAAGGCAAAGCTAGCGGAGACTGGGATTGTACAGGTAGTTCATGTGTCTGCAAATCTGCGTGTCAAAATAAGGATGGGAACAAGTTTATGGAGGGTCAATCTTCGTTTCAACAAGAAGTAGTTCAATCATCTACGGAAGCATCGAATGTCCCAATCCAACTAGAAGACCCCCTAATTGGCTTCGACCAAGAATTGTTAAGTGCAGGAATTAGTGTTCTTGATAAAGAGGAATTGTCTCAATTATATCGCGCTTTCAATGGAGATGTCGAAATTGCTTTGAAGTATTTGGGAGGAGATATTACAACTGAAGAAGCAATTGCACAGTATACTACGGATATGGAAAGTACGCCAGAAACTCAACCCGCCGGTCCTGCCACTCCGTCCCCACCTCAAGGAGCACCCAAGAAACCCGCCGCCACTGTTACCCCTTCCTATTCTATTGATCCCCAAAAAGGTGATATCACAGTAACAACCGCTAAAGGTAATGAAGTTACTTACACTAAAGAGGAAAAGTGGGGCGATAAGCAGATGTATCAATCCCCCGATAAGCAGTTTTTCATTATTGGCGATGACGGAGTTGGTGTTCAAGTTAAACATGATAGTCCTGGGCAATATTGTACTAAGGCAGATTGTTCCCAAACCACATCAGAAATTAAAGACGCGCGTAAAAGTGACTATCTAGGAAAAGCAGTGAAGATAGAAATTGATGCTAAAGGAGAAGCACAACCTCCTAAAGTTGCTGCTCAACCTGGCGCTCCTGCTACACCTGGTGGTCCCGCTCCTTCTGCCCCTCCCCAAGAAGAACCCCTTAAAAAGAAAGAAGTTCCAGCAGGTGACGAAAAAAAGAATTGGAAAGGCGACCTTAGCGTAGCTGGCCTTCCCGGCGACGGACAGGTAGAAATCAAAACTGATAAATCTAAAAATCCTTACTTAGATTTAGACTGTGGCTCTATCTGCACCGACCAGCCTATTAAAGTGGACTCAAACGGAAATTATATCGGATGGACTGAACAAGGCTGGGTGCAGATTCCTCCTGAGGTTATTGCTAAAATACCTAACTCTCCGGCGAGAGCTAACTTGATGCAGCAGCAGGCAGATATTGAATATGCTAATCAAATGCTGGCAAAGTATGGCGGAGCACAGCAGGCAGCGACGACGCTGGGGATTGATACTAGTAAAACAGAACAAGTCACTGAATTCCAAGAGAAGTGGATCAAAGCTAATCTCCCTAAAGAACACGTTTGCGAGGGTGATAAGTGCTGGACAGATGACAAGAAGAAAGTCAGAACACGTTTGCGAGGGTGATAAGTGCTGGACAGATGACAAGAAGAAAGTCGAAGTAACTTGTATTGGAACAATAGGTGAAACGTGTACTCCTGACGGCAAGGCTGGAGCTAAAACCCAATTAGCTATCTATCAAGAAGGACAGAAGAAGTATGAAAGCACGGCTGCAAAATTAGATAACTTACTATCTGGATACACTTCAGATGATGATGAAGAGGAGTTTATGGAGATTTGGGGTGGTTTATCACCGGAGGAACAAGCCGATGTTGCAGTTAAGTATAAAGCTAAATATGGCGAAGACTTAGAAACGGCAGTAAAGGATAAATCGGATATGAAAGAGTTTAAGGTTGAGCCTACGGAAACGGAGAAAGCGAAGGCAACTGCGGCGGCACCTGCGAAGATAGAAGCAAAACCAACAGCACCTATAGCAACGACAGCAGAAGCGAAGGCATCAGCCGCGCAACAAGCAGTTAAAGCCGCACAAGAAGATGTGAAAAAAGCACAATTAACCTTAGCACAAAAAACCAAAGTAAAGGATGCATTAACGGCAGAAGCGGAAGGAGCAAAAAGAACTAAAGAGGCTGAAATCGTGGAATTAACTGCTATGACACAGAGAGTAAAAGCAGCAGAAACAGCAAAGGTAGCAGCAGAAAGTGCAAAAATAAATGCAGATGTGGCATTAGAAGGAGCGAAAGCAAGAGCACAAGGAGCAGCAACAGCAGAAAAAGAAAGTGCAGATGCAGCAGTAGTGGCGGCCGAGAAGAATGTAAAAGAAGCATATGAGATGAAGACGAAAGCAGACACAGAATTAAAACAAGCAACCACTGCAAAAATAGGAGCAGAGAAAAAAGTAACGGCAGCAACCGCAGATGTCCAAGCAAAAGCAGCTCAAGCATCAGCAGCAACCACAGCAGAACAAGCAGCACAAAAAAAATTGAAAGAAGTAACAGCGGTAGCTGCAGCACAAGCAACTGAAGTCGCACAACAAGATGTGAAAGATGCCGAAAAAATAGCTGCAAAGGCGCAAACCGATTTGGAACTTGCAACGGTAGAGCGTAAAGCATTAAGTGCTAAAGTAGAAGCAGAGTTAGACCCCGCAAAAAAGGTAGGTTTACAGAAGCAATTAGCCGAAGCAATAACTAAAGAATTTGACGCGGGGGAACAAGTAAAAGCAGCAGATAAAACAAAAAGCGAAGCACAAAGCAAATTAACACAATCCGGAGGAACAGCACCAACGGCACCTCAGCCAGTAGAAATAGATACCTCTAAATTGAAGGGGCTGGGAGTATCTGCAGATGCGACTAAAGCTACGGCTAACAGTATAACTCTAAAATACGATTATAATAAAAACAAGAAAACTACCGCAGCAGATGCAGTAAAAGCAGCGGTTCCCGAAGCACTCATGAGCAGCGAATATCAAGTAAAAGTTGGTGGTAAAGAGGTAGTGTATGTTAATGGTGCCTATTACGATGTTGGTGACATGGAGTCAGGAACAGTGCTAAAAACTGGTGCTAAACCAGTAACAATGACCAAAGATACTGATATTACCATTACCAAGAAACCAGCAGCAGCAGCAGCACCCGGAGGTGAAGCACCCGCAGCCGCACCCGCAGCAGCTCCCCCAGCTGAAGCACCATCTGAAACTCTAGTCAAACTCAAAGCAATCGAAGATAAACTAAAAGCCCAAGGCGACTCCCCAGATTATGCCGCTGCACTCTCTGAAACAATAACAATCAGGAATACAGCTTGTGCAGGTAACCCAAGTTCCTCAGACTGCCGACCAAACCAATTGGTATCAAAAAATCCAAGCGGGAGCTTCCCTCGCCGGAGCCTTCGGCAAGTTCATGGAGCGTCTCGGCAGCTATCAAGCTCTCTCTAACTTATTGATGCCGGATATCACTCAAAGCTGGATCAAATGGGCTAATACCGATCTTGTGGATGCTTTCACCGTGAGGGGCATAAACCTATTAGACGTTAATGGAGAAGCCATGAGAGCAGCCTGCGACTACGACGAAGCTAAACGTTCCAAATCCCCCGGACAATCTGCTGTTTTTATCCTCGATCCTTACGGAACTGCCCAATCGGTAGGCTCCATCCAAGCTGAAAAGAGCGACACCAAATCACCTATCTTATGCGAAAGAGAAACCGATCCAGAAACAGAGCAGGAATGGAAATGCGCCAAACTCCAAGTATGCGTAAATGACTTCTGTTACGAAGATAAGGACGAAGACGGAGAAGCTGACACCGAAGAACCAGTTAAAGGCTACTTCTACAAAATCACCTGGGGAGTAACTGCACCCAGTGACCAAGCCAATACTCCATACGTAGATGAAGATGGCATCGCCGTAAAATTAAACTTAGAGCTAACCGGAGAGAAATCTACTTGGATCTTCAAAAAAGTCGGCACCCCTAAAGAACAAGTCATAGAACTAAAGAACGGCAATTCTGATGGCGGAGTAATTGTAAGATATCTAAAAGAAAATTATAATGAAGTATGCATCAGATTCTACACCACCATGATAGACATTGAAGGAGACGAAATAAACGACATCTGCGCTGACTTCATCCCCAGCACCAAAGGCCAAGTAGAATACGGCGGCTCCGACCGAACCAGCTCCGTAACCTCAAGCTCGCCCGAAGTAGAGATGAATATATAACATGAATCCCTCTGAAAACGCTTTAGCCATATTTGAAGGAAAGATAGTAAGAAAAACATGGTACAATAATGAATGGTGGTTTGTAATAGAAGATATCGTAGCTGTTTTGACCGATTCAACTGATCCAAAGCAATATATTCAAAAGTGGAGGAAAGCAGAAGATGAACTGTGTTAACACCGAGGGAGCATTTAGAATAGTTCAATCTATCCCTTCATCCAAAGCCGAGCCTTTTAAGTTGTGGTTGGCTAAAGTGGGGTATGAACGAGTCCAGGAGATCCAAAACCCAGAACTAGCCCAAAAACGGATGAAAGAACTGTACAAGCTTAAAGGCTACTCTGACGATTGGGTAGAAAAGAGAGTCCGTGGAATTGCCATCAGGGACGAGCTAACCGATGAGTGGAAAAAAAGAGAAGTCAAAACAGAGCGGGAATATGCTATCCTAACCGCAGAAATATCTAAAGCCACTTTCGGTATGACTCCCAGCGAATACAAGAAATTAAAAGGACTTAAGAAAGAAAACTTACGCGACCATATGAATGAGCTGATTTTTACCATGCTGGGTGAAAGGGTCACCACAGAAATCACTAAAAATAAAGATGCAATTGGTTTTGATGAAAACAAAAGTGCTGCCAAAGAAGGCGGTGAAGTGGCAGGAAATGCCAGGAAAGATGCAGAAAGAAAAATAGGAAAATCTATAATCAGTGATGAAAATTATTTATCTGAACCAGAACAGAAGAAAAAAGTTAAAATGATTAGCTCGAAGTAGAGATGAATATCTGAAAACATAGCAAAAGATTAATAAATCACCCTAAAATCTAACACTTTAAGATGGAAACCATAGCCGTACCCCGAGAAATGCTTGGAAAGATACTCTTAGACATGGAGACTCTAGCCGCAGATGTAGAAGAACTTCTGTCTACCGATGAAATTGTAAGGAAAAGAATAATGGAAATAAATGTCTGTAAAAGAGCATCCGGACTTCTTTAGTGGCTTGGATAAGCTCTCTACCCCCGACTTGGAGATTTTCTACAAGAAAAAGAAGAAGATTAAAGAAAATCCTTTGCGCCAAGAACATCTGAGTGGCGGAGAAAATTGTTATAGTGAGCCTATAACCAGAAATGTTCTTTAGATAAAGCGGCTAAGAAGGCAGGGATAACCGTATATCAAACGCATTTGATATTACGAGACCGCTGTCGAGTTTAAATGAGATGATGAAAGAAGCCGCCAAAGCTGGAATACGCTCTACGGAAACTTTAGAGGAATACCGGTAAGGGTTAAAATTATTGATTTAAAGATGAATTTAGCACATAGCTTAAGAAACATTTTTATATCCCCTCATATTCCAAGTTAACATGTTAAAAAAATAGTTGCAGAACTTAAAGCAAAGCCAAATGTCCTAGCGTTATGTCAATTTGGCTCTTATTAAAAGACAAACAACAAGGTGATAAACATGAAATGGTATGAAGCGGTTGGGAATCTTTAAAGTGCTTTGAACATGGTTGAGACCAAAAGATTAATTAAAGTGTTAATTTATGGTGCAAGTGTGGCATGGCTGGTTTATACCTTGACCACGCTTCCCAGCACACTAGAAGCTCAAACCAACGGAATTATCACCGCCATTGTTTCACTAATAAATATGATAATAAATGATTTAAATAAATAACCCACCCACTCATGAACCCTGCCCTGCAACACTATCTGCACTCGTTCAAGCTAAATCGTAGCTTCTGGTACACATTCATATTAGAAGCAGCAGCCGTCGCCGCTATCGTACTAATTATTCTCGCCTTTGGAAATATCCTTACTTCTAAAGCTTATGCCATCAGCAACGGAAAAACTCCCGATGAGCTAAAACTGATGCTTCTCTCCGGCACCGAAGAAACTGCTAAAGACTTCCTGAGCAAGATAAAAATCTTTACCGTCATGTTCGTAGGGGGAGGAATAGCCTTAATCGCGATTATCTTAATGCTGTTCTCCTTAGCCCAAAAGTCCATCTGGAGCAAACTTACTGCTCAGAAATTCTCCTGGCTCAACTTCTGGCGCTGGAACATGATGACGTTGCTATTAATACTATTCTTTCTCATTTACCTCTTAATTTACACCTTCTTCCGCCTGACCGGAAACCTGTTAATTCCCTTAACTGGAACTTCATACACTTTAGCCTGGCAGGTAATAAACCTGTTCTTCCTACTGGCATTCCTGCTCTTCACTTTCCTTATTTTTCACTCGCTGGCAGAAACCCAT
>JACRPH010000018.1 GCA_016214025.1 Candidatus Woesearchaeota archaeon | reverse complement strand
CTACCGCTAAACAAGGCTTGTTTACAGGAAAACAAGGGCCTAATGGCTTTTGTTTCTTGTCTTCTTTCTTTAGAAATACGTTAAACTACAAGAATTTTACGCCACCGGTCATAGACCGGAATGGAAATACGAAATTATAATCACTGAACCAAATAAGAAATACAAAATCAAAGACTTGGAAATAGAGATACTTCCGGTAGACCATTCTCTTCCCGGAGCCTGCGCGTTCATAATTTACAGCGACGAAGGCAACTTAGTTTACACCGGAGATTTAAGATTTCATGGATATAACTCTAACTTAACCCAAGAATTTGTCAAGAAAGCCAAAGCCGCTAAGCCTAAATGGCTATTGTGCGAAGGAACCAGAATAGACCAAGAGACTTCTGTTACTGAAGCCGAAGTTAAAGAACAAATTTCTAAGTTCATCAAAGAAGCTAAAGGCTTGGCTTTTGTAGAACATCCCATCAGAGACTTAGACCGAGTAATTTCAGTTTATAATGCAGCTAAAGCCAATAAGCGAGAGTTTGTGGTTACGTTAAAGCTAGCTTATTTAATTGAAGCTTTACAAGAATATTGCACCTTCAAGCTAGATGAGGTAAAAATTCTCATTTCAAAGAAAAGCTGGGGGCTAATCTGCAAAGAGGGGGCAGATTGCAGGCAGGTAGAACAAGATTATGAAAAATGGGAGCAAGCTTACATTAATCGTAAAAACACCATAACTTATTCAGAATTGCAGAAAAACCCTAACAAATACGTTGTTTCCATGAATATGTTTGAAGTTAACCAGCTTTTGGACATCAAGCCCAAAGATGCTATCTGGATTAAATCTTCTTGTGAGCCATTCTGTGATGAAATGGAATTAGATGATGAAAGAAAGAAGAATTGGCTGAAGCATTTTAACATCAGAGAATATTCTGCTCACGCTTCCGGACACGCATCTGGAAAAGAAATTAGAGCCATGATAAAAGAAATTGCACCTAAAGAATTGATTCCGATACATACCCAGAAACCGGAGATGTTTGGATGAAAAACAGAACTAACTTACAACACATCAGCCCGGCTTATTATTCCTTTTAATTCTCCTTTATCCATTACTAAAACAGCAGGTGCATTTTTTAATCGTGCTCGGAGCGAATCTAACGTCTCATAAGAGCTGACAAAAGGCAGCGTCTCTTCCATAACCTCAGATAATTTTTTAGGATAAGCATTTAAACCATCCTTTTGGATGAGCTCTAATGCTTTGCTCTCTGTTATGCTCCCCACCACTTTTCCTTTCTCAATAATGGGAAGCTGAGAAAAACCTTTCTCTTTCATTATATCTATTGCTTTTTTCAAATTATCGGAAGAAGACAAAGAAAACACTTCTTTAATCATAACATCTTTCGCAAATTTTCCTTTGTTTTCTCTAATAGACAACTCCTGATCTATCTTCTTTACTTTATCGTACATTAAAGATGATTCATTAGTCTCAAATTTAGAAATTAAACTTTGACTAATACCCATAATCTTAGCAAATTCTTTTTGAGTGAATAATTTCTTTCTTCTCCTGGCAAACTCTTCGGGTTCGGGTAATGTCATAGTTAAAGTAAAGAGTAAATTGTATTTAAATCTTTTGGGAATATTGGTTTTTGTACTTTTCATCGTGGCGGATACGTCCCTTAATCTTCGGAGTACCGAGTTTCTGCTCTTTTTTAGAAGAATGGAGTATTTGACTACCTTTTTTTACAATCATGGCAGAGAAATTTTTGCTTTGAACCAGAGGCATTGTATCTTAATCCTTTCTCTGCAACATTATTTGATCCACATAGTTCGCGCGTAATCATTACAATCACCTCTAAATACTGGGAAAGAAGAAACATATTTAAAAATGACGTTTAGTAGACTTAGTCGGGCGGTATTCTTGTCAGGAATATTCTTTCAAGAAATATTATATATTGCCTCTGATATAATCTTAGATTATCAACCAAAGGAGGTAACTGAAAATGGAAGTTAGAAGTTTAACCCATTATTGTGATGTATGTGGTAAAAAAATGGAGTGGCATACATTTTCACAGTACGGGTTTAAAAAAGAAGCAGTAATTTGTCCTGATGCTAGAGATAGAAACCATGAACGGGTAAGCGCATTAAATGAGCTGTATGAAAAGACAGGAATGAGCGTGTTTGAGGAGGAAGCAGATAAGATAAGGACAGATTCAAGAGATATATCTACACCACATGAAAAGACAAGGATGGCTATTTTTGGAAAGGAGATAGAAAAGCTAAGGAAATCTCTTCACGAAAAGTATTCTAAAGATGGACCAAATTTAGAGGGAGGGGGATACTAATATGAAAATCCAAGAAGCTATCACTAAAGCCAAAGAAATGATGGAAGATAGAAAAAAGCAGTTACAACTCCAAAAAGAAAAATGGGCTAAAATAAAGCTACAACAGCAACAGAAAGATATCCTGCTTCGTGAGAGCAAAAAAAAGCTTAAAAAAGAATTACTGAATAAATGGCATGAAAAAGTAGACGAATTCTTCAATGATAAAGATAACATCATGGGAATAAAGTTCATAGAAGAGAATAGTAAGTATTTTGCATTAGAACGCGGAGATAGATATGCTCTCTACCTCTGCTCAGACGGTTCTTTTAAAGAACAAGGTTGGGGGATGTATATGGGAGATAATAATATCCAGAAAGTAAATCTTGATGGTTTAGATATTGAAAAAATCGAACGAATACTCCGATTAAACCTCAAAGAACTGGTCATTGAGCAAATATTAGAATTAGGTAAGCCTAAACCACACCAAGTGAATAAAATAACACAAAGGGTGTTTAATGAAATATTTGGATAAATTAACTAATGACTTGGTTCCCGAAAAATAGTATGTTTCACCGTAACTCACATTCAAATTCCCCAAAAAACCACAAAACCCACCAAAAGTAATAAAAAGGGGAAGTTACTTCCTACCCTTTCTTGGAAGTAGTAAAATATGCGTACATAGCATCTTCAAAACCTTCGATGAGAGTATCGATGGCTCTGCGTCCCCGTAGGGGGCAACCCCCCGCGACGAGCTCGCTCCTGCAAAGAGATGAGGTTTTGACCTTATGATGCTATGTACATAGGTAAAAGGTGTATAAATTAGTATGAATGAATATTTACTGGAAGCACGGGAAGAGCTTAAGCGCTTAGAACACATAATTTATGTGAGCTTAAAGTACACCAGAACTACTGATGTAATTATTAATGCCCTTAATCGCCTTCTGAGCGTATATGACCTGATAATTGAAGCTTATTTAGAAGATGCCAAGGCTAAAGGATTGATTACTTCCCTGCCTAAAAGCCCGGCTTTAAGAGGAACCAGATTAGCTGAATTGCATCCTGAAGATAAAGAGCTGCAGAGATTTATGTGTTTTTATGCTTTCCTTAAAACTGTTCTAAAATTACCTTATTCTAAACGAGAAGAATTCCGCCGGCACGTTACGGTTATCGTCGACTTAGGCAATTGCAGTGCGGAAGCTGATATTGACAGCCTCACTAACTACGAAAAATTTGTGCGCCGGTTCTTGGTTTATGCTTATCGGCAGATAGAAGGAGTAAAAGAGGAAGATGAGGATTAATATTATGACCCCTCCAATTTTACCCGAAGGATATAAGCCGGAATTAGACTTTTTTGAAACTGAGAAAGGCATAAAAGTAGTTAAAGATACTTTTGAGCGGAGACTAGCTAAGAAGCTTTCTTTACTGAGAGTTTCTGCACCGCGTTTCCTTAAAGTGGGAAAAGGGTTGCAGGATGATTTGGCTGGGACTCAGACTCCGGTTAGTTTCAACACCAAGTTTACTACTGATATTGTAGAAGTGGTGCATAGCTTAGCCAAGTGGAAACGCTACAGTTTGTGGAAATATGGTTTTAAGCCAGGAACCGGGTTATATACTGATATGGATGCTATCCGAAAAGATGAAGATGTTTCTCCAATTCATAGTATTTATGTTGATCAATGGGATTGGGAGAGAATTATCTCTACAGAAGAGAGAACTATTCCTTTCTTAAAGAAAGTTGTAAAAGGGATTTATGCAGCTATATTAGAAACGGAAAGGGTAGTAGAAAAGAAGTTTCCTAAATTAAAACGCAGGCTACCGGAAAAAATAACCTTTATTCATGCAGAAGAGCTAGAAGAGATGTACCCCGGGCTTAGCTCCAACGATCGAGAAAAAGAAATTTCCAAAAAGCATGGCGCGGTATTTCTAATCGGGATTGGTCATCCGTTAAAATCAGGAGCGTCACATGATTTAAGAGCAGCGGATTATGATGATTGGTCTACTGAAACCAAAAAAGGAAGAAAAGGATTAAATGGAGACATTTTAGTTTGGGATCCAGTAAGAGGAGATGTAATGGAATTATCTTCTATGGGCCTCCGGGTTGATTCCAACGCTTTGCTTAAACAGCTGGACCATATGGGATTAAGCGAGAGGAAAGAGTGGGAATTTCATAAAGGGGTGATTGAAAATAAAATCCCTCTTTCCATCGGCGGCGGAATTGGGCAATCCCGACTGTGTCAGGTGCTGCTGCAGAAAGCGCATATCGGAGAGGTGCAGTCTAGTGTATGGCCTCCGGAAGTAGAGAAAGAGTTTGAGCGCAGGGGAGTGCCGTTGTTGTAGTTCCGCTTCCAAGAGAAACCATTAAATACTTCTTTTATTTTTTACTCTAAAAACATAATTGCTTAGCATCTTCGAAATCCTTGATGGAGATTCGCAAGTGCTGCGTCCCCGTAGGGGGCAACCCCCCGCAACGCACTAGCTTCGTTAATCAAAGGGATTTCGACCTCATGATGCTAAACAAAACATAAAGAGTTGATACCATGACCAGATTCATTACATTAGTCTCGGGAAAAGGCGGAGTGGGTAAAACTACTGCTGCGTTGAACCTCAGCCATGCTTTGCATAAATTAGGAAAGCAGGTTATTCTGGTTGACGCTAATCTTGCTACCCCAAATGTAGGATTGCAATTAGGATTAATCCAGCCGGAAGGAACCTTAAATAAGTTCCTGCACCAGAAGAAAGGATTGCATGAAGTGATTTATCAGCACGAAAGTGGAGTTACCTTAATCCCTTCTTCGCTTAATCTAAAAGAATACCAGAAGACTAATCCGCACAAGTTAGTGGAAATATTTGAGCATTTAGATGATGTGGCAGAATTTGTAATAATTGATGCTCCAAGTGGGTTAGGAATAGAAGTAAATGAAATATTAAAACATAGTGATGAAGCATTGATAGTGATAAATCCTAATTTAAGCTCCGTGATGGATGCATTGAAAACTATCCAGTTGGCTCATTCTCATCATAATACTATCGCCGGAATTATCTTAAACATGACTCACTTTGCCGGCTGGAATGAGATGAAGTCAGAAGAGATACAAAAAATCTTAAAGTTTCCAATTATTGCCAGTATAAAGTATGACCGCAAGTTTAGGAAAGCGTTAATGGAGCAGGATTTGGTACATCACTTGTTTCCAAAGTCAAAAATCGCGCAGGAATTCAGAAAAGTTGCCCGGCATTTGTCTTTACATAAGCCAGAGGAATGAGCATGAATACTTTTCGCCGATTAGAACTGCAAGCCAAAGGGTGGAGCGATGCTGAACTAAGAAAAGCGGAGCAGATTCTGGAACGAGCGGAGAAGCAGGATATTTTCCTGTCCCGATTAGCGTTCTGGAGCGCAGTAGCTGTTGTTATCATTAGTAATATAATCGTTTCTTTGGTGCTGGTTCCGTTTTTGGTATTTTTTCAGCCATGGGCGTTGTATCTGATTTTAATATTACTTGCTATCTTAGTTGGGTGGGTGTATAACTTCTTAATAACTGACGTTAGGCATTTGGAACGGAAGCATCATATTCTGGGGGGAATAATTGTTCCATTAATTGCTCTGGGGAACATGGCTCTGATTGTAATAATGGCGCAGAAGTTCCTGGAGAAAGGCGCAATAAATAGTACTAATGTAAATCCGTGGGTGATGGGGATAGTATTTGGAGTAGTGTTTATTATTCCATCGATTGTGGCTCGGATTAAGATTGCGGTGAAGAATAGAAGAAGAGCGGTGTTGGTTAGATAGTGTATTTTGAATTAGCTTCTCGGTCAACGTTCTTCTTAAGAATTTCCAAGCATCTTTGGTCGATAGATCCTTCGGTCAAGTCTCCTTCCAATATTTCTACAGGGTATGGCCCCATCATCGGTTTTACTCCGCCCTTCATTCTCAAATTCCGTATTCTCTCTTGCTGTTGTATGAGATAATGGTCAGACACTTTCTGCCAAAGTATATCATAGATGGCATAACCCGTTGGATTACTAAATCTATATCCCTTGCCCTCAACCCCTTCATATCTGCGGATAATGCCATTTCCGAACGGTTCTGCTGTTCCAGCTTCAATATCTTTTAGTTGAGATTCTAGGCATGATTCTGCGTATGATTTATGTTTAATATGTTCTTCGCAAAATTGAACTTTTTCTGTGGGACTCATCTCCATAAAACTCTTTTGGTCTAAAGATGTTTGACTTACCATTTTAGAAGCAGGTAATCTTCCACAGTTAATAAACATTTCTATGCAGTTTACTGTATTTTTTAAACTTCTTATAACCTAGTAAAACAGCAATCACGATATTGAGGGAATATCAATATAAAATCCAAAATCGCTGTTTCCTTCTATCATATTCCAGTGTATTTCGTTTCCAGTTGAATTCTTACTTTCTATTAATATCCCTTTAGCCACTCTCTCTTTTACATCATCTTTAAATTTATCCAGAGCATATTCCCATTGAATTACTGAGTTCCATTTTTCGTTTCCCGCCCCCTCTAAAGAATGTGGTTTTTGCAAGTGGGTTGAAGTGTGTAATTGTGAAATCAAGTAGTTTTCTTGCCCTCGATTAGTCGTCATTACGGAATTCCCCCCTCGTTCGTTTAGCGGTTTAGTTCGTTGAGGCAGTCCCGTCAAGAGAAGCATCTTTATTTCTCGTTTTATCATAGAGAAAGGCAACACAAAATTGGACATAATGGCGTTATGTTTGGTGGGGGTCTAGGGAGCGAGAGTAAATAGAAATGCGAGCCGCAGCGAGCCATAGATTAATGAGCGACCGTCCCCCACCCGAGCACCGCAGACCGCAGTTGAGCAACGCAGAGTTCGTTCATCACCGTACGTAAAGGAGTTGGCGCATAGTCCGTTAGGAGTTGGAGGCAGTTCGTTAAAATTATCTGAAAGTTTTAAATAGTTCTTGGTTAAGTCCATTAAAAGTATGGTCGCTGAGAAAAAAGAGAAAGATGTTGAAGCTTATTCCATGAGTGGTATGATTAAGTTAAAGGGATTTGTTAAGAATGGATTAGACACCAGTGCAATCATCAATATTATCGTTAACTTTGATTCTGAATTTGAAGAGTTAAGACAGAGAGGTTTTACTTTCCCGCCAAATATTTTCTTTTATCATGAAGTTTCTTGGTCTGAAACAATCGGCGTTTTGATCAACGAGTATAAATTTACCAAAGAGGAGGCAATTATCGGACTAAAGAAACTTATTGCTAAATTCAATCTCCAGAAAATTGTTAGATTTGATTCTGATGATTTGCTGGAGAAATTAGTTGGGGAAGCAAACCAGAAAGTTATTCAAAAGTTAAACAATCCTCGTTTAAAGATTGGAGAGCGCGACATCATGATTATCGGAGGTTTCTTACGCGAAAAGATCAATTTTGCTCATTCAGGAGATAACGGTTTTTTGAAAACCTGTGAGGAATTGGGCATTAATGTTGTGCCACTTCCAGAACGGGATTTTGCTAAAGAAAAAGAAATCAAAAGCTGGATGAAAAGTCGAAAAAGTTAATTATAAAGATTAAGATATTTATGGTAAGCTTCTTTTTTACTGACAGTTTTATCCCAATTTTTCTCTCTAAATTCGTGTAATGCTTTAATGGTTCTCTGATTTTGTTCAGGAGTTACTTTCATGCCATAAATAAGTCTGAATTTGAAAGTTTCTAACATTGCTTTTGATACTTCCATCACCTGGTTTAAAATCTCCTGTTCCATTTGTTTAAAACGAGGTTCATCTAAACAGATTTGGTTTGTCATTTTAAGTATTAGTTTATCTTGAAGTTTAAAAAGGTTACTGAGTAGTTTGGCTAATTTGAATAATGGAGACTTTACTCATTCTTATTCTTTTTGGTCAAAATCTCCAAAACTTTCTCACCCAGATTTGTCAAACAGTAAAGTTTGCCTTTCTTGGAGGCGGGATTTTTGCATTGAATTAATTTCCACTTGTTTAATTCAGCTAATGCTCTGCTGGTATGGGGCATACTCAATTTTGTTTCATCTTTGATTTCTGTAGGTGTTTTTATTCCACCGGAGAGATTAGTTAAGACTTTCATACGATATTTACTAGATTTAACTTTACCAGATAGTTCCCAGATTGTTGCCTCCATTAAATGAAACTAAGAAATTTGTTATTAAGAGGTTAGTTGCCATATTATTGCCAGATAGCTTTCAAAATAGAAAAGTTTATATAAAATCATCTTCTTTTAACTTTTTGGTGTTAGATTGCTAATTAACAAGCTTTTAGGGTGGTGTAAAATGGGAAAATATTTGGTATTAGTGGCTTTAATTATGATTCTTTTGATTGGTTGTTCTTCGGCAATCGCCGGAAAAGCATTTAGTGATTTAAGTAATGTCCAAAAGCAGTTTTATTGGAAATGCTTGGATTCAGATGGTTGTTCTAATCTCTTAAAAGACAAACAATATGCTGCTTATCGTTCTTGCTCATTAAACTGCAATGAAAAAGCATCTAATTATTCAATCACACAAGGCTGGTGCAAAGATTCAGATAATGGGGCTGATTATCTTACTCAAGGGATTGTAACTACTAATTTAGACCCGCTGGGTAAAGAAGATTATTGTTATACTTTTCCAAATGGTAAAGAATATTTAATGGAGGGTGGTTGTCAGAATAACGGATATTTTTATTATCAGAAGAATTGCGCTGAATTAGGAGCTAAATTCAAATGTGATTCTGGAGCCTGTTTTATTCCTAACCAAGCTCCGGTATTGAATCCTATTGGAAATAAAGAAGTTAAAGAAGGAGAAACACTTTCTTTTGGAGTTACGGCTGCTGATGAAAATAATGATGTTTTAACTTATTCGGCAGAGAACTTGCCGGTAGGTGCAACTCTTGAGGGTAATGTCTTTACTTGGATGCCAAGTTATGAGCAAGCCGGAATATATGCAGTTACGATTAAAGTTAGCGATGGGGAATTTAGTGATGAGGAAACAATTACGGTTACTGTTAGTGACGTTATTTTAAATAATGCACCTGTTTTAAGTCCAATTGGTGATCAAGAAGTAAATGAAGGAGAAACATTAAGTTTTTCAGTAAGTGCTACAGATGAAGATGGAGATAAGTTGGTGTATTCTGCGGAAGGATTACCTATAGGAGCTACGTTCGAAAATGGCATATTTACATGGACTCCTAATTACGAACAAGCTGGAACATATGAAATTACGTTTAAAGTAAGTGATGGATGGATTATTACAAGCGAAATTATCACTACCGTCGTGGTAGATTCTACTCCAAAAACCAAATGGACTAAAACGTTTGGAGGAACAGGTGATGATTGGGCACAATCGGTACAACAAACTGCTGATGGAGGATATATCATTGCCGGCGTATACACCCAAACATCTAAATCTGACGGTTGGATAATCAGAACAGACACAGAAGGAAATGAATTATGGAACAAAACTGTTGGTAATTCTGAAGAAGAAGATGGTTTTTTCTCCATACAACCAACTTTTGACAATGGATTTATTTTAACGGGCTACACCAATAAAAATAATATTAATGAAAATACTATTTTCCAATTCTCCCGTTTTTTTGGGCACTAGGTTTTGAATAACCTTATTCTCTCGTCGAAACTATATATTGTAGAATGGAAAAATTTATATACTTCTAGTGCCCACATGAGCACTATGAGTTTTACAAAAATTGAAATTAGGGGGAGTAAAGAATATGCTTATGAAATAACTAGCTACTGGGATAAAGAAAAGGGAATGTCTCGGCAGAAAAAGAGATATTTGGGTATAGTTATTGATCGAGAAAAGAAAAAATATCAAAAGAAAGCACCTCAAAAAACAGAAAAACTAATCGTTGATTTTGGTGATTCCTTCCTTTTGGAGCAATTTTTTGAAGAAAATGGCTTAGAATTTTTCAAGTATAAAATATCCTGATCTCAAGGTTTCTTCCCAAAGAACAAGTGATTTCTTAAGAACTTTGGGAACAGAAACATTACAAAGGACTTTCTTTGCTGCTTATCTTCCTAGATTCTCAAAAAATAACAAAGGTATTATAATCGACGCTACATCTTTACCTAACCAAATACACATCCCTTTAACAGCTTGGGGAAGAAGTGGCGAAGAGATTGATAAACAGATAAGATTTCTTTTGGTCGTTGATAAGAGCAGTGAAGAACCATTGTTCTTTAGACACTATGCTGGCAACATCGTCGATGTTTCTACTCTAAAAACAACTATCGATGAATTGAATGTATACGGCATTAAAGAAACTTATATCTATCTTGATGCAGGATACTTTTCAGAAGATAATATCAATGACCTCTATACGAGCAGGATGAATTTCTTGACAAGGCTCCCTAGCATTAGAGTACTGTATAAAGAACTGATAAAAAAATATGTTGATTCTCTGGAAAAATATGAGAATATGGTAAGGTATGGAAAAAGGGGATTGTTCATCAAACAAACTAATATCGAGCTTTTTGGTGATAAATGTTGCTGACGAGAAGGAAAAGAGCAAAGATGAGCTTGAATATATACTTAAAA
The DNA here is from genome assembly GCA_016214025.1 of Candidatus Woesearchaeota archaeon. Lineage (GTDB taxonomy): Archaea > Nanobdellota > Nanobdellia > Woesearchaeales > GW2011-AR9 > JACRPH01. Next base: position 27,884 of record JACRPH010000018.1, on the reverse strand, counting down.
CTAGAGGCATAATGATTTTGGTTTCTTCATTTGCCATGAAAAAAGAAGAGGTTGTGCCCGCGTATTATATAAGACAGACAGCAGAAAAAATGTTTGGGTTTTCAAAAGATGATCTAAATATGTTGCCTTTAAGAGTGCATAACGAGGAAACATTAAGGGGATTATTATTTCTACAATTCATAGCTCTTATTGCATATACAAGACTAAAAAAGAGGATAGGAAAGACGTATACGGTGGAAGAGATGTTATTAACAATGAGAAACCTCAAGGCGAAAGTATATGATAAAGAATTATTGGTGGGCGAATTAACAAAACACCAGAAGCAAATTTGCGAAAAATTAGGAATCCTAGTGCCCAGAAATCTGGGAATTTAGGACGTTTCTGATTTCAAGAGTGTACTCCAGGCTTTAAATGACCAAACAGAAATTTACCAAAGAGAAATCCTAGACCGTTTATTAGAATTCGAAGAAAAGCACGATTTGAAATTATCAATCCCCCCTCAACTGAGAAAAGAGCACGAACAATATAATACTGAAGTGTTTAACCAACTCCTAAGAAAACAGATTAAAGCTCTCTTTAAAGAGGGAAAATCCAAAGAGGAAATAATCAAACTGTTTGAATTAAGTGAAGACGAATGGGAAGAGTTAAGTAAATAAGCATTTATAGCGGCAGATGTGTTGGTAAGGATTAATCACTCCACTCCTTTCTCCCAATGCCCTTTAGTATAGCCTCTCTTGCTGACAGAAACAGCTTTGCCGGAAAGAACCTCTCGATAAGTCTTAACCGTAGCAGCAATATCTTTCTCCAAGTCTAAGAAAATACGCCCAATCCCTGCTTCTCGCAACCTCTTCACCTCTTCAAACAGCCCTAACTCTACGCTGTTTAATACCTGCCAATAACCAGATTCTTTTCTTACCGGAAAAACATAGCTTTTCTCATCTTTCAATTGCGATGGAAGACAAGAATATTTAGTATTCATCAATACCACCCGACCATGCACTAAAACCGCAAAATTCTGGTTATGAAACTGCCGTAATTCCTGAAAGGATAATTCTGGAGAGATAATGGGAACGGAATTCTCAAAAAAGCTCACATCATAATCGTTAAACACGTTGTTGGAATAATCCAAATACAAATTTAATCCCTTTCTTTCTTTTAATTTAACATAAACACCTAAATCTCCAATTAAAACATCTTTAACTCCCGAAGCATTGACTAACTTTACCGCTTTTTCTACTTCTTCATCATTCAGAATTCTAGGAATAAATGCACCAAATTTATTATTGTAATCTTGAGTGAATATATTGTAAAAAACTTTGTCTGCACCGTTACTTAAAGCCTCTTCTCCGGCTTTAACTGAATATACTTTTACTAATAACTCTTTCTCGTTAGACTTCTCCACCCCAATCACCGGCAGCTTTAGCTTCCCTAGGCTTCTAGGTGGGGTGGTTAGTGGTTTAGGTTTAGTAAAAATTATTTTTGAGGGAAGTTTTACCGAAGAGGTTTTGTAAATTTTAGTTCCCGGTGGCGCGCGAATAAATAATTTTACTCTCTCACCCACTCCTGCCGAATGAACTGCTTTCCCATCTTTCTCCATCTTTCGCAGTAATGCACCGTCAACTTTGTCTTTGAACCAGATGCCTACGCCATCTCCTACGGAAACCTCCTGTTTCAACGTAATTAAGTTATTTTCTTCCATTACTCCCAGAAATAACCCTCTTCCCATCGGTCTCTCAGAAGAAACAACTTCTTTTTCTCCGCTAAAGTATCCGGTAGTAAATTCCCGGTTGAAAGAAAGCTCCATCTCTGTGAACAGTTCTTGGTTCACCCTAAACTGCCCAGCATAATAAGAATCAATTGCCGTTCGATAAGCTTTCGCCGCAGCAGCCACATATCGGGCGCTTCTTAATCTGCCTTCAATCTTTAATGAAGAAACGCCTATTTCAATGATCTCCGGAAGCCTATCAACTAAGCACAAATCTTTCATACTAAGCAGATAACTGTCATTATACTTCTTCCGGCAAGGCTGAGCACATAAGCCGCGATTTCCGCTTCTGCCTCCCAGAAAAGAAGAAAACAGGCATTTCCCGGAATAAGAGAAGCACTGCGCCCCCTGTACAAATATCTCCACCGGAAGTTTAGTCTTCTGGATAAAGTTCTCCATCTCTTCTTTAGAAAACTCTCTGGGAAGAACGATTTTGTCGGCTTCTTGGAGCAATTCGCAAAAATAAGTATTAGTGATTGCCGCTTGGGTAGATAGATGTATTTCCATACCAGGAAAATTACGTTTCAGAATGGGAATGAATGAAATATGCTGAATGATTACTGCATCCACGCCGGCCAGATAAACTTGCTTTACTACCTCCAAGAACCTATTCACCTCAGAATTTTTGATAAGGATGTTCAGAGTGCAGTAAGCTCTTACCCCATTTTTGTGGCAGTAACTCACAATTTCTGAGACTTCTTCCAGTTCAAAATTATCTGCTCTTCTTCGGGCGTTGAATTCTTTTACTCCGAAATATACTGCATCAGCTCCATTTTCTACTGCCGCTTTAACACAGCTCCAATTTCCGACAGGAAGGAGGAGTTCGATTTTGTTCATTTATCTGGTAAAAGACTATTTTGAGTATTTAAATTAATCCTCTCCTTTCCTTACGGAGAGCTAGGTTTTTACTTCACTTTCACCAAATTTGTTCCACCGAAAAGTTTATATACCAGTACTACTGCAAAGTCAAAAATGACCGAATTTTATACCCCCGCACAAAGGGGACTAGAAGCTTGGGATAGGCTTTCTCTAGCAGAAAAAAGCAAATTGAGTGAGTTAGAGATTGATCTGGGAGAACTCACTAAAATAGTTCAGCCAGAATTTTGGGGTAAAGGAATCGAACAGATTAGAACTTTCTTAGAAAAGAATCCGGTAACAGAAGTGAGAGTTTATTCGGCACGAGAGATTCTATCGGAAAGTCCGCAAGAAGAACTTTTCGAGCAATATGGGGGAAGACGAATATGGTTCACAGACCAATATCATTTTCTGTTGGGCCCTCACGATGCAACTAGATTTGGACTCCGCTTCATTGAAAACGACGCCAGAATTCGTGAAAGAATTAGGGGAGAAGGTCAGTTTTTAGGGATTTATCATGAGCTATGGATGTCTCTCTTTCTGAGGGGATTAACTTCCGGAAAAGTGCCCGCATTTAATGTTGGTGGCAAAATGCATGAATGCAACCTTGAAGGAGAGGCAGAAGATGGTACACCCTACAGAATAAAAGATGTAGAAGTATTCCCTCGTGCAGATTATGTTAAAGAAATTGAAAGATACGAGCCAGACTTTCATATATTTGTAGAAAAGATGATAGCTTCCAAAAGGGGAAGGAATTAATTTTTTATTTTTTCTGGTGGGGTTTCCTGATTCCCTTCAGCCATTTCTCTCAATCTTTCTTCCATCCGACGCTGATGGATATCCTCTCTCACTGCCCGATAAACCAGTTTTTCTGTCTCCCCCTCTTTAAACCACACTTCTTCATCGCTGAAAATAGGCCCTCTGCGCTCAGAGCAAGGTAAACGGCTTCTTTTCAGGCGCAGGGCTATCTCCCCGCCCCAATTCATCCCCACGTCATGAGCAACGTAAGCGTAATGCTGGTGGAAGTAATAGGCTAACAGGAGAGATTTATGGGTGACCAGGACTGCCGTAGGGGTGCTCTGCTGCAGTACTTTATCTTCCAAAAAAGCATCTATCATCTGATTATGCCTCTCCCGGGCTCCGCTGCTTCTTCCATGGCCTAAGCAATAGCCTATCTCCTTTCCCATTGCCAGGTAAATCTGGTGATAACTCCATTCCCCTAATTCCAGCAGGTTTTTGGAAGGGCTTCTACTCAGGCGCAAAGGATAATGGTGAACCGTAATTTTCTGTTCAGCTTCCCTCAGGGCTGTAACCATCTCTTCCGGGGAAAGATATTTTAATTCTTCCCGGGGTCGTCTCAGTAAATAAAGCACATCCTCTATCTTTTCCAAAGATAAGTTTTTTATCATTCTTTCAGCACCATCAGCTCCGGCAGATGGCCTCTTAGTTTCTTTAAATCCAGATTAACGTACCGGATAGTATAAGTTAAATTTTGGGTATAGCACACCAAATGGCTTTCTTCAGCTTCCACGCGGAGGATGGTGTTAGTATACTGGAAGTCATTCTGGGGAAGAGGAATTCTTAATTTTTCTCCCGGCTTTAGGCGTGGCTGTTCATTAAGGAGATAATTTTCTAATTCCGAGCAAATGGCTGATTGAGATGTGATTCTGCTTATCTCCTGTTCTTCCCTAAAATAGATGATTTCCTGTTCCGGCTGAAGCATAATGATGAAAGAAAAGGAGAAAGCTTTATATTCTTTTACCTCAACACAGGGAACCATGGATGAACCAGACTTAGAAACAACCGTGAATGCACCACTTCCTCTTCCTACTTGGGAAGCGCAGGCAGAGCTCCCTTTAAATCTCAAAGGAAAACATCGTGATTACGAGCACCAAGAGTTTACTCCCGTGGGGCTTATCCTTAAAAAAGGAGAGAGGATTGCTTTTTCTTACGGGTGCCTGGAAAATCATCCGAATCATATCGAAGAATATCAACGGAGAGGGATAACAGTTCTTAATCATTTTGCCGGCATTTCCCATCGGGCTCTTCTGGAAGCAGAGAGTATTTACCGCCTGAGTGGAAATTTAGCTGAAGTTAATGGATATCTTACCCTCTCACTCCAGGAGCAGGAAAAGATCAAAAACAGGAGTAGAAAACATTAGATAAAATGCTAAAAATAGCTCAAGGCGCAGAAGCGGTACTGTACCAAGATGGCAACCAAGTCATCAAAGAGCGATTGAGCAAAGGCTATCGCATCCCGGAGATTGATGAAGCTTTGCGCAAGTTCCGAACTAGAAGGGAAGCCAAGATATTACAACGATTAGACGAAATTAAGTTTCCTGCTCCGCACTTGCAGGAATTCTCGGATAAGAGAATGAGCATTACTATGGATTTCATTCCCGGAGAAAAGCTTAGGGATGTGCTGGAGAAAGGAGATGAGTATCAGGGATTGGCAAAAGAATTGGGGATGAAGATAGGACAGTTGCATGCACAGAATATTATTCACGGAGATTTAACTACCTCTAATATGTTAGTAGCACCTGAAACCAGAGAATTAAGTTTCATTGATTTCGGATTATCGGTATTTTCAGATAAAGTAGAAGACAAAGCAGTGGATTTGTTCTTATTGGACCGGGCTTTGGAAAGCAAGCATTACCAATTGTATCCGCAGGTTTTTGAAGAGGTGCTGAAAGGGTATAAAGAGTCTTACCCGGAAGCGGGGGCAGTTTTGGATAGGTTCAACGCAGTGATGAAAAGGGGCAGAAATAAGAAGAGATGAGTTATTGTTGTGATTTCTTGAAGTTTTTCTCTTCTCTTTCATTTTAACAATTCAACGATATCTTCCTTACTGAACTCTAATTCTTCTCCGCTGTATGGCCGTAGAACCAGAGCCCGCTGGGCCAGATACCTCCGGCTACTAACCCCGCCGAGAGATTCTCTTAAAAAGCTACCGATAGACTTAGAATACTTTACCCAAAACCTACCGATGTGATGAAAGGTTTTCGGAGTATCTTTCCTCAGTGTATCTGCTTTCTTTTGTGAAAAAGTTTTCTTATTCTGCCCGAGAGCAGCTGCTTAATCCTAAAAAAATATATTGCATTGATAGTGGCTTAAGGAAAGCGGTGTCTTTTGTTTTTTCTGAAGATTGGGGCAAATTAACTGAAAATCTGGTTTTCAATGAGCTAAAAAAGCAGGAATTGGAGGTTTATTACTGGAAAGGGCGTGGAGAAGTGGATTTTATAGTTAAAGAAGGAAAGAAAGTAACTCAATTAATCCAGGTATGTTATGAGCTGAGTGATCCTTTCACTAAAGAGAGAGAGATTAAGTCTTTGGTGGAAGCTTCAGCTGAGCTGCGGTGCAAGAACGCCTTAGTTATCACTTCTGATAATGAGGGTGAAGAGAAGCATAAAGGCTTGGTGGTGAAGTTTGTCCCGTTGTGGAGATGGCTGCTGTCACCGGCAGGCTAAGTTCTACCAATTGGTAAATTAGGGATATTTGGTAGATTAAACCGAAAAATTTAAATAGATTTACCATTTTTATATAATATACCGCCGGGTAAATAATATGAAAGAGCAGAACATAATAAAATATATGGAAAAGGAAATCAGAAAATCATTGTCGCCGCTAGATATAGCAGCAACAGAGAGAGAAGTTAAAAAAAATGGCAAATTAATTGATTTAATAATCACAACTAAAAAAGGAGTGCGGATATTACTCGGTTTAAAATCTTCGGGTGAACCGTCTTATATTTATAAAGCAATTTCTCAATTAAAGTTATGCCAACCAGATAAGAATGAATATTTGATGGTTGCTGCACCGAGTATATCCGAAAAAAGCAAAGAGATTTGCAAAAGCAGCGGAGTGGGATATATTGATTTAAGAGGAAATGTATTTGTTAAATATGGAGATGTTCTTATTGAAAAAGTACAAAGTGCGGAGTTGCCGAAAATATTTTTACCCGCCAAGAAAAGAGTGAAAGACTTATTTTCGGGAGATTCTTTACGGGTTTTGACTAAAATATTGAACAAACCATCCCGGTCTTTCACCCAAGAAGAAATTACTAACCAATTAAATTTATCAAAAGCTTATGTAAACAGAATTTTAAAGACCTTGGAGGATGGAATAAAGGAAGACGGGGATATTTTACTTGTAAAGGGCCCTGATGACAAAGACCTAACTGGAAGTAGGTTAGGGGTGCAAATAATAGGTGAGTTTGAATGGATTGATACTCCTCCTAATAAAAAAATCAAAATGGTTAAAATCAGAAAAACCAAAAAATACCTGATAACCAATCCGCAAAAACTTCTGGATATCTTTGCTAAAAAATATAATTTCAATGAGAGTACGATTGTCTCATTTTATAGCTTTGAAAAGGATGCCCAAAAATTAATGGAGAAAATATCACAAGCTTCGCATAAAAATAAACTTGATTATGCCTTTACCCTTCATGCTGGTACATCTTTATCAGCCCCTTTGGTAAGATTTGAAGATGTTTACTTTTATATAAATAAAGATGACCTTCAGAAATGGGAAAGTCTGCTTGATTTAAAGAAAACAGAATTCGGGGGAAATGTTTTTGTGGTTATCCCAAAGTATGAATGGATATTAAAGGATAAGATAAAGATAAATAAAAAAAAAGTGGTAAACAATATTATTTTATACCTCGATTTAATAAATTACCCAAAAAGGGGGAAAGAACAGGCTGAGTTTTTAAGAGAAAAAAAAATAGGATATTAAGATGAACAAAAGAGCAACCGATTATCCGCAGGAAATTACAGAATTATCAAAATCGGTATTATTAGAGATTATGACTTTGCTAAAAGGATACTCAAAAAACATGGTATTGGTGGGCGGATGGGTCCCTTATTTCCTTCTAAAAAGATTTCAGAAAGACCAAGAGTTTAAGCATATTGGCTCAGCCGACATAGATTTGGTAATTAATCCTGAATTGATCAAGTCTGGAGTATATGAAAGCATTGTCAAAATAATTGAACAGAATGGATATAGCCAGAGAAAGGATAAATTAGGGAATCCCATTGAATTTAGTTTTAAAAGGACAATAAATGGCCAAGATATTAATATTGATTTTCTCAGTACAGATTATCCTGAAAAAAATAAGAAGAGGCATAGAATTGTTCAACCAGATTTAAAGACAAGGACATTAAAAGGCGCTAGGATTGTGTTAAAGCATAATTATGACGAAGAGATTGAAGGTAATCTGCCAAATGGGGCTTATGTGAAAGCAAAGATAAAGGTAGCAGATGCTGTTGGATGCCTGATTACCAAAGCACTGGCTTTAGGCGGAAGGTCAGAAGCCAAAGATAATTATGACATCTACACCATAATCTCTTATTACAAAGATGGCGAAAAAAGTTGTGCAGAAGAGATAAAGCCTTTTCTCGATGATGAAGATATTAAAGAGCCTTTGGATGAGATAAAAAAGAATTTTGAAAAAGAAACAAGCTTGGGCCCGGTTTTGATTGGCAACTTTATGCATCCCAATGATGAATATGCCAGAGACAGAATAATAATAGACTCTTTTATGAGGATTAATCGGTTTTTGGAATTGTTAGAAAGATAGGACATCATTATCCGGGCTTGAACCCCACCGACAGATATATAAATGAGGTTATTTTACTAGTTAAAAATGTGCAATATGATGCAAACATTTATAAATAAGTGTGCAATACCATGCCTAAAATGCATGAAATTAAAGATGCTCTCCTTCAGCAAAAAAGGGAGCTGGAAGCAAGGCTGAAAGAGGACTACGTAGAAAGGGAAGGGAACTTGAAGTTAAACCAGCCTCTCATAAAGGTAATTATCGGACCAAGAAGAGCAGGTAAATCATTTTTCGCTCTTCATTTTTTAAAAAATAATTTTGGCTATGTGAATTTTGATGACGAGCGGTTAGCGACCTTAACTAATTATGATGAGCTCATCACGACTTTAAACTCGCTGTACAGCCATCCTAAAGAGGTCCTTTTTGACGAAATTCAAAACTTGGGAAAATGGGAACTGTTTGTAAATCGGCTGCAAAGACAAGGCTTTAACTTGATTCTTACCGGAAGCAACTCGCATCTTCTCAGCCAGGAATTGGCCACGCATTTAACGGGAAGGCATCTGTTGATATTAATTTTCCCTTTTTCATTTAAAGAATATCTGCGTTTAGAGAAAAAAGAGCACACTTCCACTGAGATCAGGGAAAAGTTGTCTCAATATTTAATCGATGGAGGATATCCAGAGCCATGCGTAAAGAATTTGGACCGGCGGGAATATATCTCTTCACTCTTTAATGCGATAGTGTACAAAGACATAGTCAAGAGGTATAAGATAAGAAATTCCTCGGAAATAGAAAATCTTGCTTTTTACCTCATTTCCAATGTTGCTCAAGAATATTCTTACCGCTCCCTGACGAAGAACTGCGGGATAAAAAGCTCTCATACCATAGAAAAATATATGGGTTATCTGGAAGAAGCGTTTGTTTTTTTTACTCTTAACAAATTTGCGTACAAAGTCAGAGAGCAATTGTCATCTAATAAAAAAATTTACTGTATCGATAACAGTTTTATACAGGCTAAAGCGTTTCAAGTTAGGCCCGATTGGGGGAAGCTTTATGAGAACCTGGTAGCCATAGAGCTAAAGAAAGGAGAATTGCAGAATCATTTTCAGATCTACTATTGGAAAAACCAGCTGGGGGAAGAGGTGGATTTTGTGGTGAAAGAGGGCGCCAAAGTTACTCAATTAATTCAAGTGTGCTTTAATCTGCAAAATTTAGAGACCAGAAACCGGGAAATCCGGGCTTTAGTTAAAGCCATCCATGAATTAAGATGCACCAAGGCCATAGTTATCACTGAAAACCAGGAAGGAGAAGAAGAGGTAGAATGGTTTGGGTTGAAAGGCAGGATAAAGTTTGTGCCGTTGTGGAGATGGCTGCTGCTGTCACCGACAGGCTTATAAATGAGATAAATTTACTTGCTTTATTATAGTAAAAAGAAGGTGGTACACATGGAACTTGACAAGAATAAAGTTTGGTTATTGATTGGGATAGGGATTTTTATCGTGTTCATAGGTTTCTTAGTATGGTCTTCGGTTGGCGGGAAGGAAGCAGTGGCAGGGAAGGCGCATGGGACTAATGTTGAATTGAATTGTCATGATAATATTGATAATGATGGGGATGGGAAAGTAGATTGTGCAGATAGTAATTGTAATATGCAGCAAGGGGGTGCAAGTGCAAATATAAAGTGTGAATATGGCACTGAGCTGTCTTGTTATGATGGGTTTGATAATGATAGGGATGGAATTGTTGCTCATACCACCCTTGGTGAAGTTGTAATTGCGGGTAAAACAATTCCCGCCGCAAAAATTGATGCAGTGGTTTTTGCTAACCTGGGTGGAAAGGGAATTTTAGTTAATAAGCTTAACATTGATACGATTGGGCTAACTACGGGAAGAGGTAATATTCCTGAACTTGATCCTTGTGTGTTCAATGGGTGTAATATGATTTATGTTAAAGATAATTTAGCCCTAATTACTACTTCTAATGGGATGCAAGTTGTTGACACTTCTAATTGGGCTAACTTTCCCACAAATGAAGGAGCAAAAACTGGAAGCCACATTCAGACCCAAGTGGCTAAAGTAGTTCCAGTGGAAGTTGATACTCATACAACTGTTACTCTTGATCAGGTTGCTGCGAATGTTAATATTGGTAAACAGAATTTTGGATCCGGTGGCGCTTCTACTGGAATGTTAGTTGCATCTAGTTCTGGCACTGATTGCGAGGATTCTGATTGTGATGGAAAACTCGGACCGGATGGAGTAAATTGTGGGGAAGCAGTATGCATTCCTAAATCTGCTACCTGCGCAGCAACAGGAATAACTTGTCCTGGAAACACAGTGATAGCTCAAATAACGTGTCCAAGTGGACAGACGTGCAATGCTCAAGGAGTGTGTGAAGCTCTATCACCCGAATGCACCCAACCTCAGAACTGGAATCAATCGGGGTGCCACAACCAACCATGTAATTCTAGTAATTCCTCTAAATCAGTAATCTGGAGTTATGATCTCTCGTCTACGTCCGATAACAGTAAGAAACTGACAGGAACTCCTCCTTTAATGGGATATATCGAATGCTGCGGGAGTAATTCATGCGTATATACTACTACCGCTGGTACTAAAACATGTACAAATCCTGGTGAGTTAATGCCTTCTTCGAGCGGTGGTGTGCAGGCTTTGTTCCTGTGTGGGGGGGGCAATGATTGGGTGAAGTGTTACTCTGCTACGAAAGGCACTACTCAATTGGCTGGTTCAAAAACTTAATGATGGTCAAGTTACAATCGAAGATGCTATCCTGGTAGCTAAGCATGATTTAAACGTTGTGTCTTTGGTTGGAGATGCCCTGAAAGCCGCCGAAGTTAATTGTGATACTTTGGTGGATATCGACGATGCCATCCTTATTGCGCAAGTGGACTTGGGAATTCCAGGAAAAGAACTTAAAACTTGTCCCTAAAAGTGGAGGAAAATGAAAATGAAAAAATTAACCTTATTATTGGTAATAATTAGTTTGGTGTTAGCCTCATCAGCGTTAGCGGTAGACTTCGGGTTATCCTGTCCGAATACCGTAACTTCAAATGCGCCTTTTGAATGTGAGGTAAAAATGCCTTCGTTAGCAATACAGCTCGGGGGGCTATTGGGATTAAGTTTCACCATAGAAACTAATGCTAAGGTAAACAGCGTATCTTTCCCGATAGGAAACGATGCTAGTGTTCCGCCAACCTACGCTTTCTTTACCACGACACCAATCTCTGCTCCAGGTACAGTTATTGCCAAGATTAGTTTGACTAAGAGCAGCTCCGGCAGTATAACTATAAAAGGAGTTCAAGCTTCTTTAGAGAATAAGATAAAGATAAAAGGCAATGATTTAGTATTTCCCACGGAAACTTTTACGGTAGGGGAGGGAGGTGCTGGTGGAAATGCTGGCGCTCCTCCCCAAACCATCGGTGAAAAGATCGATGCAGAGTTGGATATTGCTAAAGCGACTAATCCTCAGATGGACAAAACCGCCAAAACCCCCTCTCTTTCCCTGCTCTCTAAAATCGCTTCCATCCTCAAAGCTTGGTTCGGAGGATAAATCTATTTAAGAAGTTAAATTGGACCAAAAATCAAAAGAAATTGGAAAAGTAATCTCTTGGGTAGCAATTGTTTTAGGATTGATAGTAATCGTGTTAGTGCTGTACAAAATAATAATCGGTGTCGAAAGTGGATAAAGATATTGCTAACGTATGCATTAAGTTGTGTAAAGAACACTTAAATGAAAATTTATCTTCAGTGGTCCTATTTGGTAGTGCCGTCTCTTCCGCAGCCCAGGCTAACGATTATGACTTACTAATCATTACTAAGAAAAAAATACAAAAAGAATGGCAGCTCGCAGGAAAGATAAAAGCAGACTTAAAAACGGATAAGCCCGTAGATGTGGTAATTATGGAAGAAGAAGATTTTAAGTATCCTGGGCCTTTGGTGTACGAAGTTTGTCATAAACACAGACTGTTGTATGGTAAAAATATCCTTCCCACTAAGAAAGCAATCAGCAAGCTGGTAAAGCCCTTATTTGAAAGAGGTGTTAAAGTTGGATGGAAAGTTGCTCAATGATAAAGGACAGTTAATTTTATATCTGCGTAACAATTACCATAATTTAATTCGAGATAAAAAGAGCCCAACCTGAAACACAAGCAATAATGATGTCCCCAGCAATAAAAAACCTAATCACCGCATAAACCACCGAAGGAGATTAAACCCCAAGAGGCTCACATGAAATCCAAACGTAACTCTCATCTCAAATCAATTATTTACACCGCTCTTCCACTGTTGAAAAGAAACGGGGTGGTAAAAGCAGGAATCTTCGGCTCTTACGCCCGAGGTCAGCAGCATAAAAATAGTGATGTGGATATGTTAATTCAGTTCAAAGGAAGAAAAAGCTTGCTGGACCTGATTGGATTAGAACAAGAATTAGAAGAAGTGCTAGGTAAGAAAGTAGATTTACTTACTTATCGTTCTATTAATCATTTAATAAAAGATAGAATCTTAAGCGAGGAGATAAGAATACTATGATCCCAAATCCAGTGGTATTCTTAGAACATATTTTAAACAGTATTCAGCGGATTAACTCCTTTACTAAAAGAACATCAAAAAATGCTTTCCTGAAGAAAGAGATGGTTCAAAGTGCGGTAATTCGTGAATTAGAAATAATTGGAGAAGCAGTCAAAAATCTTCCTCCGGAAGTTACTACTGTATACCCCGCAGTCCCATGGAAGAAAATCGCCGGTTTGAGAGACAAGCTGATTCATAATTTTTGGAGTGGATTTAGAATTAACCTATGATATAATCTGGGATGATTTGCCCCCATTAAAAGAGCAGATTGTAAAGATAGTAAAAGAACTTAAGAAAGTTTCCTAAAGAGGCCCACATGAAACCAGTAGACTGGCAGAATATACTCGAAGTGTTAAATTTACGAACATTTAACACTTCTCCTAATAGTAAAAGTGCCAAATTAATGTTCGAATACTTAGCACTTTTACTATATTGCCTTTTGGATAATAGTGGCTATTTTTATCGCTATTTTCATTTACCTATTCCTTACCGGGAAAGCCTTTAAATAAAGAACATATCAAACCGAATCACCACCTAAACCACCGAAGGAAGATTAAACATGAAAAAGATAGAAAATGTATCCCACACCATTGTTATCACCTTTTTAATAGTTGTTTTTATCTTATTGATCATTTACCTCATCAAATTATGGTGGTTTACTTAAAATGAACCAGAGAGAAATAATAAATTTGATATTAACTGTTTTAGCAGTTATCTTTTCATTAATTATTATTTATCAGTTGATTTTAAAGATAACTGGACATTCGCCCACAGATACAACAATTTTGTATACTTTTATTGGCATAATTATTACGGGCCTGTTCATTTTATTTAATTCCTTGGGTAATTTACAATATCAAATGGGAAAAACACATAGTAAACTGGATACTTAAAGAACATATCAAACCTAAAAAATGATCAAATAATGCGAGAGGTAAAACCATGAAAAAAAGAACAATAAAGCTAATGCAATATATTGCGTGGGTTATGGGTGCAGTTGTAATAGGCATCGCTATTTATGGAGTAATTTCTACCATAGAGTTTCAAGATATGAGCTAGATGAGGTTAGTACAAAACCAAAGAATGGGCGGTAACTTAATAAAGAGGAAGAATTTATCAAGGGTAAAAAGAGGCCAACATGAAACACAAACCACTTCCAGAACTCGTTGCCGTAGTAAACAAACTCAAACAAATGCGCGAAGTACAAGGAGTGTATCTGTTCGGCTCCTATGCCCGAGGAACCCCCTCTCCTCTGTCTGATGTTGATTTAGCCGTAATAACTACTCCTTTATCCGAAGAACAGAAAACCGCAGTAGTGTTGGCTGGTCCCACTAATAAATTTGACATAACTTTACTAGAAGATCTCCCCCCTGCAATTTCTTTTCGCGTATTCAAAGAAGGGCGTCCATTATGGGTAAGAGACCCTTTATTTGTGCATCGCCAGAAAATGAGAGCAATTTCGGATTATCTTGATTATAAACCAATGTTAGAACGAATGACTAAAAGGGTACTGGAAACATGACTGACAAGGAAAGGATTACTAAAATTATCGGGGACATAAATGAGTTCATAAGTAAGATCAAGCTCTTGAATGTTAGCGCTGAAGAAGATCTCAAAAAAGACTGGAAAACACTTCATGCTGGAGCTATGCTAATATTTGGAGCAACCAGCCGCTCCATTGACTTAGCTCAGGAGCTCATCGCCAGTAAAGAGTGGGGAGTTCCCTCCTCTTATCAGGAGCATTTTTACCTGCTGTATGAGAATAATGCAATAAGCAAAGAACTATGGCAAAAGCTTTCTTATTTGGTAAAAGTACGCAACCTTATCGCTCACGAATATTATAGATTTATGCTCTCTGACGTAGTTAAAGCTCTTCAAATTAGTGTTACAGCCATACCCTCGTTAGTGAACGAAACGAAAAAGTTATTAAACAGAGATTAATTTGTACTCATAAAAAGAGGTCAAGATGAAACCTAAGCTTAAACCGCATCGGCATCCGCCGCAGCCTAACCGTACTTTTATCAGCCATAAAGCCGAAGCCAATAAATCGTTAATCATAGGAATTGTGGCTATAATTGCCGTAGTGGGGTTGGGATTATTACTGTTCTTCTCCAAGCAGTTTGTGGGGAAGGCATATTATACCGGGGGGGTGAATAGCATTGGTGTAGTTAGTCCTGGAGAAGTTGTTTCAGATACCCCTTTTACTGTTACCGTTAAAGCTAACTTAGGAACCAAAAATACAGTTGGAATTCTGTTTGAGCTAGATTACCCTGATGAGTTAGAATGTACTGATGTTAAGAGTTTGTTAAACTGGGGAGATGATGCCCTTATCTATGATACGGAGTGTGATAACTCTAACCGTGAAGCTATCTTTGAGTATGCTACTCCAAATTATATGCTAGCAAAATCCGGTGAAGTTGAAATTGCTAATATTACATTTAAAGGAGTTAAAGAGGGAAGTTATAATCTTACCATCGGTAGAATTAAGATTTTAGATTTAGACACTGGTCAGGAAATTACACTTACCCTAGAAGAAGCAGAGATTATAGTTGTGGCCCCAAAAGAAAAACCGATTTGCACTGATTCTGATAATGGAATTGATTTTAATGTAAAAGGTACTGTTAACGGTTATCTTACCACTGAAAAAAAAGAGATTGGTACACTTTCTGACACTTGTGTTGCTGCAGCTACTGGAAATGAGGAAGATACACATAAAGAATTGCTTCGTTCTAAAGTGGTTCATGAGTTGTCATGTAGTCCAGAAGATGTAATTTCCCATTCTTGGCATCATTGTGGAGAAACTAGGGAATGTGTTGAGGGGAAATGCGTTCCAATTAAAAGTGAGCCCTATTGTGGCAACGGAGTAATTGATGCTGGAGAAACTTGTGATGACGGAAACGCTGTTGATGAAGATGGCTGCAGTGCCACTTGCACCGTAGAGGAAGGCTGGACTTGTAGTGGAGTTCCCAGCCGATGCTGTTTTGACAGCGATGGTGGATACAACCTATCGGTTTGGGGATGGGCTATCGGAGTAAATGAAGCAGCTAATTTGTTTGGAACATATAATGATTCTTGCAGTAATGAAGGCAAAATATTAGAAAGGACTTGTACTTCTGATAGTAAAGTTAAAATTAATTCTCAGGACTGTCCTTCAGGAACGCACTGCAAAGACGGCGCTTGTGTTGCTGGAGCCGTATGCGGAAACAGTATCCTAGAAACCGGAGAACAGTGTGATAATACTACTTTCACTGTTGAAAATTGTACTAGCAAAGGCTTCAAAGGAGGCACTCCTACCTGTACGAATTGTATAGTGAATTATAGCTCTTGCACGAGACATACAGTTGGAGAAACATGCACCCTATTCACACTTGGAGCTTTAGCATCCACCTGTGCTGATGGATTAACTTGTGAAAAGAACAATATTGGAGCGTTAGTATGTACTTCTTCTATACCTCCTGTCGCCATAGTCAAACCCATCGACATCAAATTAACTCCTGTAGGAAGTTTAATTGCCACCACCAGTGTGGGTAAAGGTAAAGAGTATGACATAACCGTAACTCTCGCTTTTAACTAAAGACTCCTCCAAAACATTTGGATTTAAACATACTGTAGACGGCTCTGCCACCAACCTTACAGTTTCAGTAATGGTATGGAACGGCTATTTAAGTGAGGGCTTTGCCTGGACAGAATTAGTTCCTGTGAAAGATAAAACTTACCAAATAAGCTGAAGGCGAAAAAAATGGTTAAAGTTTCAAAAGAAAAAATAAAAATTATTTTAACAGTGGTTGGCTGGGTGGTCATTATATTTGCAGTTATCGCTTTAGCAATGTTTATTGTGAGATCAGGTGTATTTTAAGATGAGTATGTATAAAACAACTCTGATTTTCGCAGAAATATTAAGTATAATATTGGCTGGTATTTGGATAGTTTATAAAATTAAAGCGATGCAAATTGACGATTTAGTATTAAATGTAGCGACCTACTCACTGATGATTTATGTGGCGATTGGAAATTTAATTGAACAAATAATTAAAAATGCTTAACCAAGGAGGTAACTGGCTTTATTTGCCTGCAATTTCATGAAATTTAGTAAATTTATTTTGTTTTTAGTACTGATATCTTTGCCTTTAGCATTGGCGACAACTGTTACTACAGACAAAACCAGTTATGCTTCGGGAGAAATTGTTAAAATATCTGGAACCTGTGACGGTGCCAGTAAATCGGTAGCGTTGCAGGCAGCTATCGGAGTTAATTCAGTGTGGTTTAAGCAGACTACTGCTGGCAGTGATAAAGCGTTCTCGATTGACTTTACTCCCCCGCAAACCGGCAAGTTTACTTTGTTAGCAGCATGCAATGGAGAAACAGCTAAATCAATTAACTTTAATGTGGGGATAACTGCTGCTCCCGACATCCCTCCCGATAACAAAAGCCCCGGCAGTAGCAGCGGCAGTCCTTCCAGCTGCACCCCCCTCTTTGAATGCTCAGCATTGAGCTACTGCAACGCTTCACTAAAACAAACTCAAACCTGTACTGATACTAAATTCTGCAAACCTTACTACGTAAATGTCAAGAACTGCACCGTTTGCGAAGAATCATGGGTATGTTCCATCTGGTCCTCCTGTAATTATGGAACGCAGGATAGAACCTGCACTGATTTACACCTCTGCGGAACTACGGTTAAGAAACCCGCAGAACAGCAGCCCTGCCAGCAGTTTACTGCTTCAGCACCACCATCTCAGGAATATACTCCCCCTTCAACCTATCCCACTACCGGCCAGGAAGCAACTCCACCCGTAGTAACCGGAGAAACCACCACTGTTTGGGAAGATTACAAACTTTACATCATTGGCTTAGGCGCATTCATATTGTTAGCATTTATTACCGTAATTTTAATCCTCCTCTTACGCAAGCCCAAGCAAGTTTACAACTTAGACGAATTGAAAGAGTGGGTGGTTAAGGAGCGGCAGATGGGAACTTCTGATGCGGACATAAGAACAATTCTGGCGCAGAGCACTGGCTGGAAAGAGCCCGAGATACAGCGGGCATTTGGCGAATTAGGGGCGTAGTAACTTTAAGTCACTGCCAAAAGCAGATGAGCCGGCTGAGCTCCAAGAAGTAGAGCTTTTTATTGAGGTTAAAGTTCGGCCCTGATTTAGAAAGGTCCCAGTGATATAGCTCCAGCAGAACAAACATATTCTCTAAATCTTCTACATAGGAAGAAACGGTTTTGTGGCTTTTTAACCTTCTTTCTCCCACTTTCGATATTTATCCACCACTTCTGCTAATCGCGGAGAATCAAACAGCTTCCGCTCCAGAAAAGCATTAGCGGTAGACATATACATCTCTGAAATTATCTCTTTCAACGCTGGAGGGAGCGAAGATGGCCGTATGGTACATAATTCTTTCCAATTGGTAACTCCTCTCTCTTTAGCCCATTCTTTTGCTTTCTGGACTGCATCATACCATTCCGTTTTCCTATAAAATTCTCTGGCTACTTCCTTACTTACATTAACCCCCTCGAAAGTAAAGCGGCATTCATCAGGAGTGCCAACCACATCAACTACTATTAATCGGCGGCGGGGATTAAATGCTACTTCTATTTTTCCATCCTCATTAACTAATCCTGCCTTTTCAGCAATTTCAGTGACTAATTCGTTTACCTCAGTAAGGATTGATTTTACTTGAGTCAGCTCCCCAGTAGTGAGTCCGCTAATCTCTCCCGCTTCTTTCCAGGTCAAATACCTATCTTTAGATTCCAATTTGGTGCTGACATCCAATAAGGGAGGGCTTAACTTTTCTCCCGGCCGGGGAAATTGGGTTAAGCCTAATTCTGGATAAGTTGCGCTGCCCCCATTTAAGCGCTGAAACACGCTGGAGCTGGGAAGCAGGCAGTTGCGATAAATTAACTCTAAAGGGATGAGATAATTAGTTAAGTTGGAATTAAAATCAGAATAGTCATACTTCCCCTCTCTAAAGGAAGGGCGGATAACTCTGACAATCTCTATATCCATCAAATGCGCCGGCTGGGACAAGTTTTTAGTGTCTTTAGAGCTACTATTTCGACTTTCTCTTACTCCCAGATAATGGGTGCGAATACCTCCTTCTTCCGCCTGCTCCAAGCAATAAGCTGCCATAGTGCACAAGGCGGCCCCTTTGTTAGGAATCAAATCAGGCATTTCTCCCCAGTCAAATACTGAATACCGGTCAGAAAAAATGAACCATCCGAGCCCAGTATCATCTACTTTAGGCTTATCCGAAACTATTAAGTCTTTTACGCTGCCCATGCCTAAACGGAAAAGTATTTATGTTGATTAATCTTTTGTTATTACCTGTTGGATGGAAATAGGCAAATATGTTAATAACGGTACTTTAGCTCTTCATGTTACTCCGCATTCTTCCCGGAATGAATTAATTGAAGAAGAAGGAAAGTTAAAATTATACCTGCATGCTCCTCCGGAGAAGGATAAAGCGAATAAAGAGCTGCTCAAGTTCTTCAAGAAAGAGTTGGGATTAAAAGTAGAGATTATTTCTGGATTGAGAAGCAGGGAGAAAGTGGTGAGGGTTTTAAGATAGGCTAGTTCATTTTGTTAACAGTTATTAGCTAAAAGTTGAGGGTAATGCCTCCTGCACAGAAAGTAAGAGAAAAGTTTATAAATCCTTACTATTTGTATCCAAAGTAAGATGATTGAAGCAACCATAACTTCAAAAGGACAAGTAACCATCCCCAAAGCAGTGCGTGATGCTCTTAACCTAGAAGCAGGAAAAGAAGTAATTTTTATCTTGGAAAGAAAAGAGGCCATTATGCTGCCTAAAGTTAAAAATCCGATGCAAGAGCTGATAAAATTAAGGAACGAACTTCCTTTGTTCTCGGAGAAAGAGATAAACGAGATGATTAAAGAGAATAGGAAAGGATGGAACAAAGCCGAATGATTTTCTTAGACAGTTGGATTTGGCTGGAAGTATTTAGCAAGTCTGGCAAGTGGGAGAAGTGCAAGGATATCATCCTCTCTAAAACCAAGAAAGTTATAAGCACCATTGTGATCATGGAAGTAAAATATAGGGGAATGAAGAAATTTGGACTAAAGAAAACCGCAGAGATTCTCTATTATATCGAAAGCGACGAAAATATAAAAATAATCCCTATAACTACAGAGATAGCGAGAGCTGCCGCAGATTTGCGTTACAAATATCATACTAAAAATAGAGAAGTTTCTTACGGAGATATGATTAACTTGGCTACAGCATTAGTTACTGGATGTGAAGTTTTGTATTCAGGAGATGATGACTTTAAAGCACCCTGAACTTCACTTTCGCCTCTTTCAATAATGCTGTTCCTACATCATCCGGATAAATGGTATTGGCAATCACTTCTTTAATTCCGGCATTGATTATCATCTTGGCGCATTGATGGCAGGGGGTAAAAGTAGTATAAAGCATCGTTCCCTGGGTGGAAATTCCATTACAAGCTGCCTGCACAATCGCATTTTCCTCGGCATGAGCACAAGTGCAGGGGACGGCATAATAATCTCCCGGCTTAACTTTCCCCAGATGCCGTTGCGTGCATCTCTGGCAGCCACCCTCGCGGCAATTCTTAATTCTTTTCGGTGTCCCGCAATAGCCCGCAGAAATAATTTGCTTATCTTTCACGATAATCGCTCCTTTGGGAGCAGAAAGGCAATTGCTGCGCTTCTTTACCTGATTGGCAATGTTCATGAAATAATGATCCCAATCGGGACGTTCTGGCTGTAATTTAAACATCCAGTCTTGGACTAAGCGCTCAACTTTACTTTGCAGCTTTTCTACGCTGGAATCATTTACTAACGTAACTTTAGCGAGCTTAGCTACAGTTTTCAATTGCTGGGCATGTGCATCAGCAGTATTCTCTAATTTTTCTTTAGCCCTCATCTCTTCTAACGTTTTAGGATCTTCTTCACGATTTCGGGCTACTAAACGCTGTAATCTCACTTTATCGGAGGCAATTACATTAACCAGCAGAAAATCTTTACGCTGCTGCAATAATTTAACTTCGTCAGGATTTCTAATGGAAGTAAACACATAATTTTCTCCCTCTTTAACTTTAAGCAAGGCGGATTTGGCTAAAATATCTGCACCTTGTTTCAGTCTTAATTCATTTCCAACACTGATTAAAGCGTCACGGCTGATTTTCTTGTTTCTGGTTTTCAGCTCTTCTCTTAAAGTGTCAGAAAAAGAAACATGAGTAAAGTTCATCTTCTGCAGAATTTCAGCCGCAGTATCTTTCCCTGCGCCGTAACTGCCGGTAATGCCGATTATCATGACTCACTTTGCGGAAAGATGGTTTAAAATGATTGTGGTGGGGGAAAATAGATGTACAAGAGCACAAATGTTTTAAAATGAACAATAATTTCAGTTGTGGAGAGGTGATTAAAGATGACCTTAACAGTTATCCGTTCTGGACGGAATATTGATGAAGAAATCTTAAAAGAGTTAATGGAGGGAAATAATAGCGAAGATGTTCTTCTTGCAGCCACTCCGGAAGTGCTTTCTGCTGCTTATGCCCGCATCAGCCGCGATCCACGTCCGGTAGATGAATTAAGAGCAGATGCTAGGAGGGAAGTAGAAAAAGCCAGAAAATCGACGGAAAACATTGTATTCACTATGGGGCATCATTCCGTAGCCGAGCATGCCGTTTTAAATTTCGATATTATGGGCTTATCGCGATTAGCAGTAGAAGCATTAGAACAGCATCGCTTATGTTCTTACACCGAGAAATCACAGCGCTACATCACCCTTAAAGGAGATTTTGTAGTTCCGGAAGAGTTTAAAGGAAAGCCTGCTGAAAAAGAATTCAGGGATTTGGTAGAAAAGGTACAAAATAAGTTTTACTTTGATAATTTGGAAGCTTTAGAAGAATGGCACACCCGGGCTCCTGAAACTGAAGTCCTATTGCAGAGAATGAAGATTGTTCCGGAGAATAAACAGTTTAAAACAAGAGAAGCTTACGAAGCCGGAAAGAAAGCTACTATCGAAGGCTGGGCTAAAGAAGATGCCCGCTATGCCTTAAGCTTAGCTACCGAAGCTCAGTTGGGATTTACCGCTAATGCACGAAATCTGGAGCATATTATTAGAAAATTCAAATATCATCGGTTAGCTGAAGTAAGAGAATTAGGAGCAAAATTGTACGCGTCAGCCAGGGAAGTTATTCCCTCATTAATTATTCTTGCTGATGAAGAAGAATTTAAGAAAACGCAGAAAGCTACCCTGAATGATGATTTTTTCAGGTTTGGACGTATGGATAAACTTACCATTAACCTCATTGCCATAAACCAGTCTTGTTATCCCCAAAGTGAACGCAAACTGCTCACTAAAGCCAATGAAGTGGATAAAGAAGTCGTCTCGGCTTTAATTTCCAGCCCGATTAGCATGCCCCTAATTACTGCATATCGCATTTACGATGATATGCCCCCGGAAATTAGAGTGAAGTATGTTAAGAAATGCTTGGAGCATCTTTCGGAATATGATGCTGTACCCAGAGAGTTTGAGATGGGAGAGTTTACTTTTGATGCGGTGATGTCAGCCAGTTGTTACGCTCAGTTCAAGCGGCATAGGATGAGCACTCAATTGCCAGGAAGCTATGATCTGCAACTGGGAACAACCATCCCAAAATCAATTGCAGGGGTCGGAAAAGAAAAAGAGTTTCAGGAAGTGATGGATAAATCGGCGGGACTTTATGAAACACTGGGAGGAAGAAAAGGGATTGCCGCTGCCAATTACTGCTTAACCAATGCCCGTCGAAGAAGAGTTATCGCTAAGATAAACTTACGGGAATTGTATCACTTTTCTAGGTTACGGGAAGATGCGCATGCCCAATGGGAAATCCGGGAATTGGCTAATGCTATGTGCAAAGAAGCAAAAGAGATTGCTCCAGCCACGACCCTGCTTCTGGGAGGAAAGGATGAATTTCCTCTGATAAGAGAAAGTGCCTATCAAACCGCAGAGAAAGGGGAATGATAAAAATGAGCGCTCCCGGAAAATTCATAGTCGTAGACGGATTGGATGGCGTAGGTAAAGGAGTAATCTTAGATACATTAATAGAAGAAGCAAAAAGATCCGGAAAAAGAGTTTTTGACGTGCATGAATTCTGGAAATCCCATGATTATCACCCGCCATTAGGTTTAATTTTTGGCAAATGCGACGTGATTGTCACCTCTGAACCCACATATGTAGGAATAGGCAGAATTATCCGGCAGGAATTAATTGCTAAAAACAACCGCGATTACACTCCTGAAGCGGTAGCCGAAGCCTATGCTCTCGATAGAAGAATTCTCTACCAGCAATTAGTGCTCCCGGCTTTAGAAGCAGGAATATCTGTCTATCAAAGCCGTTCTTTCTCTACCAGCCTGGTTTACCAGCAGCAAAGCGCCATAGATTTAAGAGTAGATTTGCCTATGGAAAAAATTCTGCGCATTCCTGGAAATGCTTTCTGTTATGCTCATCCCATGAATTATCTGCTCATTCCCAATATCGTGAACGTAGAAGAAGTGCTGCAGCGAATCAGCCAGCGGGAAAAAGATGATAAATGCAAGTTTGAGAATCTGGAATTCCAGTTAAAATTAAAGAAGATTTACGACAGTGAAGAATTCCGCAGCATTTTCCGGCAGAAAGGAGTGCAAGTAGTAGATTTGGATGCGGGAATAAGTATAGAACATACTCAGGAGCAGGCGAGAGAGTTCTATATGAAGGAGTTGAGGTAGAAATATTAAACAAATACAAAATATTAAACAAATATAAAATATTAAAAAAAGATGAGAGAACTACGTTTCTTCCTCCTCATCCTCTTCGTTAAAAAAAGATTCTAGCTTCTTGCAGTTCATCTGCGCCCCATAAGATATTTTAGACACACCTACCACCCCCAATTCCCTAAACATCTATCAGAAATAAGAAAAGGGGACGGGTATATAAATTATACTGGTGGCGAAAATATAGTGAAGGAGATTAGAAATCAAACCGTAAGTATTGGGAATTATATTTTACAGACGAAGAAAACGCAAATCTATATCCAAAACTAAGCATCAAAAACACGAGTACTACTTTGAGTTAAAGAAAAAGATTCACTTTTTTTAAGAATTATTTTATTGTAGTTGTTGAGCTTTCTGCCCTTTATGCGTCTCCATAAAACTGATTACATTGTGGCTGAACAACTCTCCGGTTTCAGCATTTATCTTCAAATTAGCAAACTTTAAAGTCTTGGTGATAAAAGAAACGTTCCATTGCACCACTTCATTTAAAGTTTGCAGGATAATAAACCCGTTCCCTAAGATTTCAGTAGGAAAATGTAATATTTTGCTTTCATCAGCCGTCTTTTGCACTTCTTCTACGCTCACTTTTACTTTATCCAAATCTAATTCTTCTACAATGGTATTTTTATCTTTAAACACCTCATCAGCAGGCTTAATCGCAAAAGTCCCATTTTCCAATAGAGCAAATACGGTTATCTTTTCATCATCAGGATCAAGCCAGCCAATTTCCCATTCACCTAATGGCTCTAACTCAGAATTTACCGGACAAAAGAAATGAGAAAGATAACTCTGTGCATGATTCTTCTTCCATTCCTGAAATAATTCTTCTTCTTTCAACAGTTCAATTACTTCCAGCGGAGATACCAAAGACATTATGAATATTCTCTCCAAGTAAACCGGCATTTGGTGCAGCGGAAGAATCTGGTTTCCGGCTCATCTGCTCCACGAGTTTGCTGAGTCCAATAATAAGCCAGGTTATTTCCGCATTTCTCACAAGTAGTCTTAATCTTGGGATGGGTTTCTAGGTTTTCCATCACCTCTATCTTCTTTCCTGCATCTACTTTCTCGGTTATTTCAGTAGATTCCCCTTCTATAGATTTAGTAAAGCCGCAGGTACAGAACAGTACTGTTTTACCGCCTTTATCTTTTGGCCTTAATAAAGATCCGCATTTAGGACAAAACATAAGCCCTCACCCCCTCGTTTTGAAGATGCTGTGCACATACTCGTTTTAGGGTAGGATTTGGAGGTAGTTTATATAATTAACTCGAATAAAAGACTTACTTCTCAATCTGTATCCCTACCAACTTAGCTGCATCCACCGCCAGAATCTTAACCCAGCCCAGATAAGGAATCCTAATCAACCCTTTCCCATAAACCCGGCTTTCTTCAATCTTAGTTTCTCCCAGCGTTCCAGTTATGCTGGCGCTGTTATGGTCGCCTTTAGTATGATAAAAATACTGCCCGTTTTCCTGCCACACTTTAACCACGCGATGAATTATGGGCTGGGGCTTAGTTCCCTGAAATACTAAGATATCACCTACTTTAGTATTCCCATTATTAGCTCTCCATAATAGGATTACATCCCCTTTATCAAACCCATCCCGAAACGAGAACTGAGCAAATTGGGCTTTAGTTATCCCATTATTTTCATACCAATCTCCACATAACTTCCAATAGTTGTCAAATGATTCAGGAAATGCTTGGAGATTATATCCACAAATAGCTCCGGCATCAATTCCGTGCTCCATGCTTTCGCTGACTACCGCAACTAAAGGATAGCTCGTTCCTAATAATAATCCTAGAAGAGGATATACTATAAATTTGATTAGAACAAATGCTACTGCCACATTAGCCAGCCAGCTCCACACCGAATCATCTTCCCACAGGAAGTGCCAGAACTTCTTGAGCCAGTTGAATTTATTATTGGGGTGGTTTACATCAGTCATAATCTAATGATTGAGTTGCGGTTTAAAAAGCTTTTTATATTCGAAGCTCTTTTGAATAAGTGATGGTCAGATTTAAGCCGGAAAAAGAGAAAAAAGCGTGGGATTGGGATAGGGGGTTTAAAGCAGTTTTAGTAGCAACTATCATAATTTCAGCAGTGTTGCTGGTAGTAAATTACTTTGAGCAGCTTACCGAATATCCATTAATCATGTTTTTCTCCCTGCCCGCAGCTTGGGCAGTAATAGGGCAGGTTCTGGCTCACAAGTATAGTTCAGCCGAGCAAAGAGACATGCATAAAGTGTCTGACTTCGGAGTGCTGTCTTTGTGCGGGTATTTTGCCGCGTTCTTTTTAGTATTGTATGGATTAAAAACCAAAGAGATCATAACTTTTATGTTAGCGGTTATAGTATTTTTTGTATTCTATGGGTACAGCTGGAAGGTGTTTAAAGCGTATATGGTGCAGAGAAATATTCATTTTGAATGGGGAATGGCTAAGATAATTTTGTTATTGCTATTCTTGTTAGCGGTAATTACGGGATTATTATCTCAGATGTGGGATCAGCTGTGGGCGTTGGTATTGCTGGTGGCAGGAGTGATTTATCTGTTTAAGCAGTTTTGGGGGAAGCTGACTAAAGCGTTCTGGTACGCTCAGCGTTATCGCGCCTTTATTGTGTTCGGGTTAGTGTTTAGTTTCTTGTCGCTGGTGTTGTGGACGTTTGTGTTTGTGGTGGTGGGAGTGATGATGTGGGGAGTGTAATAATTAATACCATGAACACACTAATCAAAAAGTTAATTCCCAAAGTTAAACAGAAGAAAGAACTTGCTGGCATTAGTGATGGAACTGTAACTGAAGTGCTGGTTAAGTTATTTAAACGCGAGCCGAAGCTGCTTAAAGAGTTGTCAATTATGATTAATGAAAAATCGGCTGCTTACACGCAAGTGATTAAACTAGCACGAGCAGAATTACGCCGTTCTTATGGGCTGTTTAGGGTAGAAAAAGTGGAAGAAGAGATTAAGGATGTGCATAAAGTATTGTCTTCACATTCTTCTACTAAAGAAAGAGCTTCGTTTTATTCTGAATTGTATCCTCGGCTCTTTTCTATTACGGGGAAGCCTACGATTGTCATTGATTTGGGGTGTGGGGTTAATCCATTTTCAGTTGAGCTTATGGAATTGCAGAGATTGAAGTATTATGCTTATGATATCAGCGAGAAAGAAGTAAAGCTGTTGAACCGTTTTTTTTCGGTGAAGCAGACTGAAAACAAGAATTTTGTAGGAAAAGCGGAAGTGATGGATGTCTCTAAAGTTGAATTAGTGAAAAAATTGCCTTCTGCTGACATTTGTTTTATGTTTAAGCTCACGGATATTTTGGATAGGGGCAAAGGGCATAAGAAAACTGAAGAAGTGCTCAAAGCAGTTCCATCGAAGTGGCTGGTGATTAGCTTTCCTACGCTGACTATGAGCGGCAAGCCTATGACTGCTCCCCGCCGGAGATGGATGGAGTGGCTGTGTAAAAGATTAGGGTATAAATATCAGATATTAGAGTTTGAGAATGAATTGTTTTATGTGGTGAGGAAAGGACGATAATGGGGCTGTAGTCTAGCTTGGTAGGATCGGCGGTTCGGGGCCGTCAGGCCGGGGTTCGAATCCCCGCAGCCCCATTGGAATAAATAAGCCCCTGACGAGATTTGCACTCGCGACCTCGTCCTCATTGGATTTCTAGTTGAAACATACCAAGGACGCGCTATAGCTGCTAAGCCACAGGGGCGTTACACTAGAAAATCAGAGGCATATATTTAAAGATTATTGCTGAGAAAAGAAGAAAAATTAATCCAAAGTCCCCCCCGCGGCGATTTGACTAAAACTGATGAAAACGACGTCTCGAGACGTTACGTTCTACCGTAACATTTAATACAATTTTGTTACGTTTCACCGTAACATTTATATATAAGTTCCCTAATTTTGGGTGTATGGAAATAGAAAAACTAACTTATTGGAATCCCTGGTGGGAATCGCCTACGGCAATAGGCGAACTCTCCGGCAAGCCTAGATTGAAATATAAACTGCTGGTTGATTCGATAAAGATTCGCGAAATTACAATTCTTACCGGGATTAGGCGCGCAGGCAAGAGCACTTTAATGTACCAGATGATTGCTGCTCTTCTTAATGCCGGCGTAAACCCCAAACATATCTTATTCGTAAACCTAGAAGACAAGAAGCTGACCCAAGACAGTTTAGATGATATCTACTTAACATATCGCGAAAAACTAAACCCCGCGGAAAAAGCATATATTTTCTTTGATGAAGTTCACCGCCGAAATGAATGGGAAGCTTGGATTAGAAAGAAGTATGATACCAAAAGCAACGATAAATTTGTAATTTCGGGCTCATGCTCATA
>JACRPH010000017.1 GCA_016214025.1 Candidatus Woesearchaeota archaeon | reverse complement strand
GTTGTTTGGGGGGTAGTCGTGTCTGTTCTATTATCTTTCGTAGTGATAACCGGAGGTTTTTAACATGAAAAAATTATTACTATTAATAATTGCTATTTTTAGTGTCATTTTTATAGTGGGATGTAATGGTGGAGGAGGAGGCGAAAATATTCTATTTGCTATTTTTGGTCAATTATTTTGTCCTCTACTTGAAGGCGTACCAATTCTAGGAGATATTTGTTCAAGTATAATAGATGTTATTTTTCAAGTTGATGAAGGGACAATAGAAATACATCAGAAAAATGGACAATGGTTAACATTGACAACTAAAGCGATGGATTTTAGTCTTTTAAAGAATCCAAGCGGACAACAAGTTATGACTTATAATAAAATACCTGTTGGAGAATATGATAAAATAAAAATAGACTTAAAAGGAGTTAAAATCGTAACAAAAGATAAAGTTTATGATGCATTAATTCCAAATAAAGAATTGATAATAAATACAACTATTGTTGTGAATCAGAACGGAAAAAGTTCTGTTGAACTAAATTTGGACTTAGCTGGGTCATTACATCCTACAGAAGAAGGTAAAATTGTTTTTGCACCTGTTATGAATATTAAGTCGAGAAAGAATATCGATGCGGATATTTTGGACCAGAATAAAAAGTTAATAAAAGTTAAGAGTGGAACTTTGTTAGATGATAAGAAAGTTGGGATGGACTTAGATGGCAAAATAAAAAATGATTTTGTTTTGGATAGAAATATAAGATTATCCCTAGAAAACAATAAGATTGTAGCAAAAGAGTTGACACTATCAAAAAGCCAACCTACTGTGACCTCATCTATAAAAAAGGCATCAAATACAGTACCTAACTCATCTAATAAAGTGACGGGAGCGGCTACTATTGTTAAACCTAAAGTTACCAAAGAAGATGCCAAAGTAGAGAGCAATATCTCCCAAGATTATGTTATCCCTGAAGTCCCAGCAAAGTCAATTGGGCCTAGCGGATCAACTAATGCTACTGTAATTCCAATACCAACAAAAATTAGCCAGACCATTATCGCTAAAAAATGGCTGTTTAACCCAAATACGATAACAGTGAAGAAAGGGCAAAGTGTTAATACAATTATTGAGTTTACCCCAAATAAAGTGGGAAGCTATAAATTTCTGTGCTCTAGCTGTAAAGAGTGGCTGAAGGACGTTATGAAAGGAATGATTACAGTAAATGAAGAAAAAGACATGATTGAACAGAAAAAACCAAACTGTATCGATTCTGATGGTGGCTATAATCTCTATATAAAAGGTTATGCAACAGGCTTTAATAGCTATAATAATGAAGTTTTAACTTGGGGAGATCATTGCAGTCCAGCTAATGAGGATAATACAGGAGGTACGGGAGCATCAGCTCAATTAGGAGAATATCTGTATGAAACTGTATGTGAAAATAATGAGGTAGAATATGTTAACGATATAAAATGTCCAAATGGTTGCCAGAATGGTGCCTGTATGGGAACACCAACAATACCAGAAAAAACATCTTCCTCTGGTGACCTTAAAGATTATCCAAGTCAATTTGTAAAAGATGGCGTTTTCAATGGATATTTGGTTGTGGGTGAAAATGCCAAGCCTATTGATAGCCTCTCCCTGAGCGATATTATGGCCGGAATGAAATATATGAAATGTGAAAGCGGGGGAACTTGTACTTGGACACCAGTGAGCTTTCTTTCTGATGCAATTAAATTAGACAGCGAAATCACTGATTTCAAAGCCCAAAATGCTGTTCGAGAATGGGGGCAAAGTAGCGATGTTAGTAGCAGGATACAGTGGAGAAGACACCAGAGCCGCTGGCAAGTTCGTAGCCAACAAGTGGAAAGAACTTTCGGGCAAAGAAGTCAACATTGAGACTGCCAGTGGAAGCATAGTTCCTATAGCAACTACGATTGAATAAGCTTTTTTTATTCTTTCTTTAGCTTTTCCCTAATCCACGCCACTATCACATAAACCACTATTGCACTAATTCCCCCAATAATAAACCATAACAAAAATAGCCGAAAGCTTTAAATAAGAGTTATACATTTAACTGTACAAGCCTATATAAACCATCATACATAAAAATGTATAACCCCAAAAGCTCTCAAAATGAACCTAAATGAAGAAGAACAACTGTTAAAGTATACTTTGGCCAAGCTAGCTGAAGCTCCGCAGCTGGTTAAAAATCATCTAGAAAGCGGAAAAGGGATTTTTAGGCATAGAAGAGCTTACTTTAGAATTAAAAAGTACGTTGATGATTTTTTAAAGGGTGAACCGCTCGGAAACACCACCAAAAGGCTGGTTATTTTACCGGGTTTAAGAGGTGTAGGAAAAACTACCATTGTCTACCAGATATATGACTATCTGAAAAACCAGAAGAATATTGAACAGGACAGAATCCTATATTTTTCCACTGACGAATTAAAAGCCTATCTTGGCAAAAAGATTCTTGATGTTGCAGACACTTTTATCCAGGAAGTCCATAAAACATCTCCGATCTATCTAGAAAAAGAAATTTTTATTTTTGTGGATGAAGCCCACTTTGATTCTAACTGGAGCGAAACTGCAAAAATCCTATTTGATAAAAGCAAAAAAGTATTTATGATTTTTACCGGCTCATCTGCATTAAACTTGGAATTGAACGTAGATGCGGCTAGAAGAACAACCAAAGAAATAATTTTTCCCATGAACTTTTCAGAATATCTAACCTTGAGTTATGAAGGCTGGTTCCCCCCAAAAAATATGGCTGAAAGCATTAGAGAGGTAATTTTTCATGGGGATAATGATGCTTTTATTGAAAACGCTTCTTCAAAAGAAAATGAACTTAACAGAAAGTATCTAAAAATCGGAAAACCAATAGATAAAGAATGGGAGGATTTTGTCTGCTACAAAGGGTTTCCTTTTACTTTAAACCTGGCTCAAATCGAAGCCCATGAAAAAATATTCAGCACGGTTGACCGGGTTATAGAAAAAGACTTATTTTCCATACAATCTTTTAATACCGAAACCAGAAACACCATTTCCAGAATATTGGGGTTTTTGGCGTTGCAGTTTCCGGGGGGCACATCCGATGCCAAACTTTCTGAAAGATTAGGCGTTTCTCCTACATTAATAAGGAGCATATTGGATGTTTTAGAGAAAACACACCTTATTTTTAGCATCAAGCCTTATGGCGGCGCAGGTAAAATTGTGAGAAAACCGTGGAAATATTATTTTCTCTCCCCATCGACAAATTCTGCCATCAGATTCAAGCTCGGAGCTTTTGACCGAAACAGCAAAGATTTATTTGGGGTTTTAGTTGAAAATATGGTGGCTTCGTATTTAATAAGGATGAAAGAAACAATTAATCTGCCGACCGGGATATTCTATGACTCTGATGACGGCGGGGTGGACTTTGTAATCCAAGACGGAAAAGAAAACATAATCCCCATAGAAGTAGGTTCTGGGAAAAAAGACAAAGGGCAGATGGAGAGGGCGATTAAAAAATATAATTCAAAATACGGAATCCTCATTTGTGAATGTCCCAAGATTAAAAAAGAAGGGAACATTATTTATATCCCATTCACCACCTTTTCATTTGTTTAAATCTTTCTCCATTTTTCCCTAATCCATCCCCACAGAAGATAAACTCCTAACGCCATTATTCCACCAACTACAAATCCTAACCCAAATGCGCTCCATGAGAATTGAGAAACCTCAACTGCAATTGGCGGAGCAGCATTCATCAAATCTCCAGCCATTAGTTTAGGTGCTTCAGCAGCAGAGCTTCTCTCTCAACCCCGAAACTTTCTGCGGAGTAATGATGATGTATTTATTCGCCAATTGGTAATGATTCACTTCTCTGCCTTTTGGGCTGTAATGGAACTCTTCCACTTTGACTAGTCCGGCTTCCTGCAGTTTCTGGAGATGATAATGAACCGTAGAAATAGGTATTCCTAACACTTGGGCTATATTGGCTTCAGTATCTTCCTTCTCGGCTAGATGATTAAGCAGCTTCCGGGAAGTTTCTGAAGTAATAGTTTCTGCTAATTTCTTGGTCTTAGGTTCGTTTAGGTCCACTAAGAGGAAGTTTGATTTGGACATTTTAGGTGTAGAAGAATTCTTGGTTTAAATACCTGCCGATAGGTTTAAGTCTGGTTGAAGTTAAGCGTTTAAGATACTGTCACTTTCTGACCGTTTCTGAAACAAGTGTCCTCCACCTCCACAAATCTTAAATATTCCTCCATCTTACAGCTGGTTATGATAACCCAAAGCCTGCTGCGGGAGCTGGAATCAGCTTTATTGCGCTCTTACGCTAGGACTTCGCAGAAAGTTGTGCCCATGGAGAAGAGGGAGCAGAACTTTATTTCTACCGCCAACTACCAGGAAGAGTTCATCAAAGCATTTATGGAACATGCCCGCGAGAAACGAGCCGTGATTGAGCTGGAAATCCAGAAAGGCGGCTACCTCAATTATCCCTTGTTAGCCGAAACTGTCTATCGAACCGTAGAAGATAAGATGAGGAGAGAATTGACTACCAACTCACTTAACCGCAAAGGCATTGACCAAGCTGCTTTCAGTAAACTAGTACAAAGGATAAAGAGCGACATTCAGCCGATATTCTTCCAGCCAACTAACTTGCGATGAAAGCCTTGCTGATAATTGCCCCCCGCGGCTACCAGGATATTGAATATGGTACGCCTAGGAAGATTCTGGAACAAGCCGGAATTGAAATTGTGGTAGCTTCTAAGAACGGCGGAGCTTGTGTTGGAAAAATGGGCGGGATTGTGAAAGATACTATTGCCCTAGCTGATGTTATGGTAGAAAATTACGATGCAATTATTTTTATCGGGGGCCCCGGAGCAGCAAGTTATCAGCAAGATGCGGAAGCGCATAAAATTGCCCAAGATGCGGTAGAAACCCACAAATGGCTAGCCGCTATCTGCATTGCACCTACCATTTTAGCTTATGCCGGAGTTCTGAACGGAAGAAAAGCTACGGTTTGGAACGGAGACGGCCATCAAGACAAGATTCTTAGAGACAATGGAGCTAAGTATACTGCACAAGCCGTGACCCAAGAAGCGAAGTTAATCACTGCCAATGGCCCGGAAGCAGCAGAGTTGTTTGGGAAAGCGATACTGAATGCTTTGAAAAGGTAGTTAATAAGTATGCACTGCCTGCCAATAGAATCTAGCTTCTGCCGCCATAAGCGCCTGCCCCATATTATATAAGAAGTTGCTTGCTCTTCTGGTTACATCATCGCCTTCTTCTAGAGGCGTATTTACAGGATCTGTTTCCAGGTACAATTCCTCGCTTAAAGCATCATCCACAATATAGTCAGCATAATCTCTGGAGGGAGTTTCTTCAATCTGGTTATTTTCTTCCTCACTGCTGGAAGAATAAGCTAAATTGAAGTAAGGATCAACTATTTCCAATAGAAGATGTTAGTTTATTTTCTTCGTTAACTTTGTCGCAACTGTTTATTTCTGTATCCAAACCTGCCATATATTAATGTATCACACCTCTTTGTTGATGGAAGCATTTTTCTTTTATTTAAATTACTTTCGATTTTTTAATTTCTACGACGAGAAAATATTTTTAAGAAAAGTAAAAAAATATTTTTATCGTCGGCAAAATTTCCACCGCAACTATTTTAAATATGGCGGTTTTTATCAAGGTAGAGTGTGTGCATAGCATCATAAAGTCGAAATCCATTCGATTACAACATCGAGAGCGACAGAGGGAAGGCTCCTACGGAGATGTCGCTCTTGCAGCATTCACCACGAGGATTTCGAAGATGCTATGCACACACTATAAGAGGTGATAGCGGAATGTTTTTCAACTATGATGTGCTGTGTATCGGTTCAGCAACCCTAGATTCATTTCTAACTGTAGAAACTCCCCTGGCTAAAATAAAATTGGGAGATAAAGTTATAGTTTCAGCCATAGAAACGCATTCCGGCGGCGGAGCAACCAATTCTGCGGTGGCTTTAGCCAAGTTCGGGTTGAAGGTTAAAGTATTAACCAAGTTAGGGAACGACCACGATGGTAATTTTATTACTCAAGAGCTCAAATCACACAAAGCGAATAATATTTGCCTGCATCACAGCCATAAACATACTGATACTGCCGTCATCTTGGATTATGTTAAAGATAAAG
This sequence comes from Candidatus Woesearchaeota archaeon, assembly GCA_016214025.1. Lineage (GTDB taxonomy): Archaea > Nanobdellota > Nanobdellia > Woesearchaeales > GW2011-AR9 > JACRPH01. The sequence goes on along the minus strand of JACRPH010000017.1, from coordinate 630 downwards.
ACCGGGTTATTTATGTACATAAAGGTGCTTCTGATGACTTAACTGAGCATGATTTCAAGCTTTCACCGTTGAATACTAAGTGGATTTACTTGGCTACGTTGATGGGTACTTCGTTCAAAACCGGGGAAAGTATCGCTAAGTATGCCTCTAAACAAAAAATACTGCTTCTATTCAATCCTTCGTTGTATTTAGCGCAGAAAGGGAAAACTGAGCTTAAGCACATCTTAAGTGCTGCTGCGGTTTTAGTTCTAAACCTGGAAGAAGCACAGGCTTTGCTTAAGAACAAAACCAGCTCGATGGAGCAGTTGCTGAAGCAGTTGCATCAGCTGGGTCCGAAAACGGTAGTTATTACTAACGGCCCTAAACGGCTATATGCCTACCACAAAGATTATATTCACAGTTTATTTCCTCCTAAAGTAAACGTGGTGCATACGGCCGGAGCAGGAGATGCGTTTACCGCGGCATTACTGGGAGCAATGATTAAAAGTTATAAGTTTGAAGATTGTTTGAGAATAGGACAAGCTAATGCTTCATCGGTAATTCAGGCCGTAGGAGTGAAGCATAAGCTGTTGAATGAGAAAGAGGCATTGAAGATGGCAGAACAGCATAAGCTGAAGGTGGAAACTCATG
>JACRPH010000003.1 GCA_016214025.1 Candidatus Woesearchaeota archaeon | reverse complement strand
TTTATATATCTCCACTATTTTTGAGTAATAAACGGAGGTTTTAACATGGCAATAAACGATTTAATTGGAAATAAGTTCTTTAGGATAGCAGGCACATTAGCTGCTTTAACTGTGCCTTATGTTGTAGGGTGTGAAGGGGATACGACGAATGTTTATGAGGGAAGTGGGGGGGGTGGAAGCAATTGTACCGAATGGACAGACACGTTTATTAGTAAATGTTGTCAATATCCCATAGAAGGAAGCACTTGTACTGATAGGGATGTGATGATTCAGCGATGTGAAATTGACTTACAAGATGATGGAAGTGAGAAATTGAATGAAGTATATGAATGTTGGTATGCAGTATGTGATCAAACGGGTGGAACGCTATCCGGATCTGACAGACATTCAGAATTGATTAAGTGCCAACAATAAGGAAATTGTATTAGCTCAGAACTTTCTCTGTCGGTAGGTTTATAAATCTAAACCATTTAAATTCAGTACAAATGGAAAAAAGAGGAGTTGCGTTGTTACTAATTGTAATTTTAATTCTGGTTATTTTTAGCAGCAGCAATGCTTGGGCCGAATTGACTAAGTATGAATCTATTGCTATAAGTGACTGGGATTCGCGTTTAAAAAGTACCTGTACTAATGAAGGAAGTTGTTCTGGAGATTGCGATGCTCGTGGTTTTCCTCCGTCAGGAAGTGGATGCAGCTTTTATAGCCGCGACAATGTCGACAACTGTGACGATGGCTGTTTTCATTATACCATGCCAGTGGGGACAAATATTGATGAACGGTCAATGTCTAATAAAGAACGGTTTCAGGAGTTGGAGGATGTTACGGCCAGCACACTACTGGGTTATACTCAAGCCGAGCTGGTATTTTACGGGGGATTAGCAGGGACTGCTGGTGCTAGTGTTTGGGCTACTGCTTTGATCGTTACTGCTGCTACTGGTGGCCCAACTAGTCCGGTGGCTTGGGTGGCTATGGCAATTTTAGCTACAGCAAGTATAATTGGTCTTGTTAGTGATTGTGTTTCCAATAGTAATGATGGTGCTGCGGATGCTTTCCAGAATTTAAATTATAACTATAATATGGCCGGAGTGATTTGTGCCGCTAATCATTATTGGTATCAGTGTGATGAAGGTAATGTGGGCGCAACTTTGTATCTTCCTTTACAATATCAGGAAGATACGGCTGGAACCCTCAAAAATGTTTACGGAATGCGTTATAATTGTTTGAAAACTGAAGACGAAGGGTTTGCTTGGAAATTGATGGGGCCAGACCTTGATATGGATGGTTACTTAGACACTGAAGGTGATTGTGCACCCATGAATACCGAAGCTCTTAGAATGTTTGGGGTAAACATAGCTTCGGATTGTCCCACTATTGATCCTAGCGATCTTCGAGGATTACAGATAGAAGAAGTAAGAGAGACCGTTAAAGGTCTTTGCACTCTTCCCCAGAATCACTTCTGCGCCATCTGCATCAACCCTGGCGCCCCTGAAGTCTGCGGAGATGGAGTTAACAATGACTGCGGAGGGCCACAACAATTTGAAGAACTAACTCAATTAGAAGGCAAAACTTCCGACGACTGCAATAAAAACCAATATGCCTGCCGGCAGGAAGCACCTCCGTTAGAAAACAGTGAAGATAATGCTACTGGAATAACTCCGCTTAATATTTACAACGAAGTTTTCTCTTGGCTCAATACTCCAGACGGAGGCTATTGCTGCGGCTTTAATGGAATTGATGATTTAGGAAAGACTGCAGTAAGTTCTACGGGAGAAGGCCAGTTCCTGTGCCTGAATCAGAATAAAGACTTAGTCGGCCATGACGCCGAATACACTTATGAAAGTCCTTTCTGCGGAGAGGAATGGTGCTGGGTTTCTGCTTCAACTGGAGCGCCTGCCGGAGGCCAGTTTAAGATATTCACCATTAAGCCGCCTGGACAGAAACCGTACGACGTTGCTTCTAATGGCGAAGGGTGGTTTGATTGTGATGCAGAAGCTTATGAATATGATGGCAACTACGAACTCTCCGATCCCATTTCTGTGGAAGGTTTAACTGCCGATGAGATACTTAAGAGTGCCCACCGCTACCGCTGTTATGACGAAGGCGACCATTACAGCTGGGCGGAATGTGCTGATGTATGGGACGCTCGCAATAATAAAGGCATTAAAGGCAGATATGGTGGAGAAGGGTTGTTTACGCTTCCTTTAAAACCAGAAGATCCTGCAGCCGTAACCCTGGAAGAAAGTAGAACCGGACAAAATATTGATGTCCGCTCAGAATTCTATTCAGATTATTACGGAAAAGATTATTTATTTGACTTTTCCGGTTATGACTACCTGAACTTTATGGTGCAATTTGTATCTAGTGATGATCCAGCTACCGCTCAGCCTCTCGGTCAGGGAGATACCGAACTACGTCTGCCCACCAGTATCGGGTTAGATATTTATGGGCCTAAACCTCCTCCCGGGGAAAAGCCCGAGCTTTATTTCAGCGGAAATGTGTTAGGATACGTAGTAAATAGCAATCTCTTTACTACAGACCCCAACATTTTCATGCACATTCGTGTTCCTCTGAGTACCGATTACAAAGGAGTAAGCCAAGTGATGATTAGAAGCGTCTCTCCTACGGAAAGCAATGCCAATTTTATTAAAGTAAAAAATGTTTATCTCAGCACGGATGATTTGGAAAAAAGCCAATTATGTTCCGGAGAGCAATCTACTACTGATAGCTCATGGTTAAGCAATATCGACCAGGGGGATACAGATAAGCAGATAACCGGAGAAAAGCTGTGCCGAGCATTATATGGAAAAAACTCTTGGTTGGGAGAAGATGATGTGGTAGATACGGTAGAAACTCCCACTGCTCCTTGCTGCGGGAATTCTCCGCATGAATATTATTCGGGAGATTCCTATCCTGACGAAAATGGAGTAAAATACGCCTGCTGGAATTCCCAGCCCGTAGCTTCAGGAGATACCATTATGGATGTGGAATTTGATGTAGGGTATAAAGAGTTAGAGCCAAGTGTGAGTTATCCGGAGGAAACGTTTGATGTTAATTATAACCTTAAAACAGTAGGCGTGGAAGCAGTAAATCTTACGTATTCCTGTCTATCTGATCCGTGTAAAATCGATTTGTCCCCGGGATATTCTTGTAATTACACCATTCCCTCGTCTTTCGGTCAGTCCACTAATGGAGATGGGTGTACTGGAAAGTCTTATGCTCATCCAGGTGGAACTTGTTCAGCCACTTTTTCAGAATGTCAGGATTCCGGAGGATACTGTTCACCAATAACACAGAATGATCTTGATTGTAATATTCGATCAGCATACACCGATAAAAAACTCGCCATCGTAGAAACTCGTGATGAAGTTACGGTATCGACAAATTTATATTACGTCAAAGAAGATGATAATCATTATCAATTTGTAGAACACACTGATACTAAGAATTATGATAATAAAAAAATATCTCTCACCTTCTCCCCAAAGCAAATAGCTGAATTGACCTTAAACAAAAAAGACTTCATTAATTTAGTTAATCCTTCCGAGAAGCCAGGAGAAGCAACGCTAACCAGCAATAATGAAAAAGTGAGGGCATACTTCTTTGATCCTATAAATTATGAGGATTTAGAAGAAAAAATAACTTATGACAATATCCCTTACGAAACATCTACTCTCTATCTCATGGCTGAACTGGTTGACAAATCCACCGCAGTAGAAGTAAAATCAAGCACCGTTGATAAAACCCAAACTCTCAGCTTCTCTTGCTCGCAGGAAGAATGCCTCTATCCGCTTCCGGGAGAGCCGCCGTACACTATTAAGAATCTCCATCCTGAATTGTATGAACTGTATTTTGTAACTGGCTCTAAAGCAAATGAACAAACTTTTATCGGCAGCGAAGCCCAAACCTTCCCCCAATACGGCAACGTCAAAGTAAAGAAGCTGGCTCAGCCGGTTCTGTTTGTCAGCGGAGATGATACAACTGAACCTAACTTCTATGGCTGCCAAGCGGCGTCGTACTTAGTGGGAGATAATAAACTAAAAGAAGTTAACAACTTACCTTATTGCTCAATTAAAGCCGGAAAATTCTGTGCTTATAGTACCACCTACCCTTCGGGCAAAGAATTCTACACTACCATTAATTCCTGGAGCAATGATTCCATCACCAATGTGGGTTATGAAGATGTAACTGTAACTGATGAAAAGAACCTCAGCGCATTTTATCAAACCTTAGAACTGAACTTAAAAAACGTAACGCCGTTCCTTCCTGAAACCAGAAATCACTCTGCAATTGTCTTACCAGCCCGAAACTTCCTCTCCAACGCTGAATTTGAAATAGAAAAAAGTAAAATCTCGCACTGGGAAATACTGAAGCAAGGACAACTCATTCCTGACGAAAAAACCAAAGTGAACGAGAAAAAAGTAACCATCGCTAAAGACGAAACCATGCGTTCCGAAAGAATTGGAGTAGAACAAAACTTAACTTTAAGCTTCTCCCAAACCTCGGGCTGCCAGCCTAAAATATACCTGGTAGATAAAGATGGAAAAAAGGAAGAAGTAAACCAAACTAAGAGCTTCTCTACCGGTAGTGCTTCTTATCTAATTGTAGAATACGCTGGGCCTTGCGTAATAGAACAGCCCATGTTACAGGTAGTGGATAAAGTTGGACCAGCCGAATACAATTACAATCCCAAGTACATCCAGAGAGCTGCCGCTGCCTGCTGTCCGGAAACCATGTGCTGGAATGGCTACGCCTGTGTAGAAGAAATGAGTGAGATGAGCTATCTCTCCGAACATGTAGCTGAAGGCAGGGACTATCGCTGTATTGATGGAGCCTGGAGTGCTTCTCCTTCCAAATGGGATTGGAACCACGAGTTATGGGGCTTTTGTCCGGAAGATGCCCAATGTTTAGTATTAGCTTCCCAGAAAGGAGGGCAGAAAGACAAAACTTACGCTGACTTTTACAACGGAGAATTCCCCCAGTGTATTAATAACACCCAATATATTATGGATAATTATTGTAATAACGGCGAATGGACTTCCCGAACCAAATTCGTCGCCACTAAACTATTGGAAGTGGCCCAAACCGATGATTATATTTTATACTGTGATAATTACCCCAATGCTTTAGTAGAATTTGACGAAAAAGAGAATTACCTTGGCGGTGGGGGAACTTCCACACAAACCGAACTTCCTAGCTTAGATGTGTCTCTAAATGGCACCGCTCCACCACCACCTTCCCCCTTATGCTTTGAAAACGTAAAAGCATCAGCAGAAGGGCAAAGATTAGTTCCCGATAAAGAAAACACCTGTGTAAATAATGTGTGTGTGTTAAAATACAAGGATAGCGGAGAATGGAAAGTGGCCTTTGCTACTACTTTAAACAAACCCATAGATGACCCCAATTCGTTCCTGTTCTCATTAGATGTGCCCCAATCCAAAATTTCCACCGCGTGTACAGCTACCGGAACTAACTTTGCCGAGTGCAATCTAAAAGATATTAGTAGCTCTGGAAGTACTAATGAGTATATGTGGTACTCTCCTGAATTAAACTCGGTTATCTATGCTAAAGACAGTATTCCAATCACACCGGGGACGTTTGACAAAATCCTCACTTGGTTCTCCGGATTATTCGGAACAGAGAGCGAGCTATCTGATGAACACAAGTTTGTAGACCAAGCCCAGAACTTCAGAGAACTGTACATCTTAAAACTTGGCGATAAAAAAGTAACGGCCATGCAGGAGCTTCAGAACGAAGGCAAGCAGATGCTGATAGCTAAATATGAAGGCTTTACTACCCCAATTTGCGATTATCTCAACCACCTTAAACTTCCTCCTGAAATGGGAGTAGAATTATTGGAAGAGCTATCTGGAATGGGCACCTACAACTGCTCCAGTGACGGAACTACCCAGCGCGTAGAAGCCATCGAAGGCTTGGATTTCTTATGGCCGCAACTGACGGGAAAGCTGAGGGCGGGATAGAAAGATTTATATACGAACCCGTAGTTCCGATATATGAACTGATGGTTCCCACTAAAAATGTCCTCATTAACGCCCAAAGAAAATGAAGTACTGCTAACATTATTTAAAGACTTTAGTAAAAATTATAATGCCAATTCTCTCTCCAAACAAGTAGATATTACGCCCAGAGGCGCGTTAAAGGTCCTAAAAAACTTACACCAACGTGGTCTTTTAGTTAGCCAACAATTTGGAAAAGCAGTGTTCTATAAAGTAAATTTAGAAGATTATTATTCCTTTAGAACTATAGAAACTTTGCTTATTTCTGAGGCAAGGGAAAAAGCATCCCGCTGGTTATCCGAGTTTAAAGAATTGTATAAAGAGGTAGAAATTGCAATTATCTTTGGCTCGATTATTAAAGAACCCCGCCAAGCGAACGATATTGATATATTATTAGTTTTCGCACCATCCCAAATGAAAGCCGTAAAATATTTTATCTCTGAAAAAAACAAAATATTACTTAAGCCAATTCATCCCATAATGCAATCTTCTACTGACATCAAAAAGAATTTAAAGAAGAAAGACCCGGTTATCTTAAATGCTTTACGAAGGGGGTATGTTTTACACGGTTATGATAAATTAATTGGGGTGGTAAAAAATGTCACAAGTTTCTAACAAAGTCAAATGGTGCCTGAACAAAGCAGAAAGAGAATTGGAAGAAACCGGATTACACCGGGGGTTAGTTAAAAGTGAACCGAATATGGATTTTGCTGAAAAACATATGGTTAAAGCAGAACATAATCTTAATGCAGCGCTTTACTTCGAGAAAGGAGGATATTCAGATTGGTCAACCAGTGCTTTTTTCTATTGCTTGTATCACTGTTTCTTAGCTATTCTGAGAAAATATGGCTATGAATCCAGAAATCAGGAATGTACGCTGGCGGTTATTGAAGCATTAAAAGAAGAAGGAGTTATAGATATTGATAGTAAATTTATCGATACGCTGAAAATCACTAAAGTTAAGGAAACGGACCACAGCGTTATTAAGATGAGGGAAGATTTTCAATACGGAGTAGAACTTGATTTTAAAAGGAAAGACGAGTTTGATGAGCTTACTAAAATGTGCAAAGAGTTTATTTATGCCGCCAGAGAGATAATTCATAGTCAATAGCGACAAAAAAAGTAACGGTGATGCAGGAAATCCAGAATGGGCATATGCAACTGTACTAATGACGGAACCACCCAGCGCATAGAAGCCATCGAAGGGCTGGATTTCTTATGGCCGCAGCTTACGGGAAAGCTGAGGGCGGGATAGTGAAGATACTTTTCATCAGAAAACTTAATAAACACTGATGAAACTATTTCAACTATGACTCTAACTGATAAAGAGCGTAAAATCCTTTATTCCATACGAGTAGCTTCAGAGAATGATCCAACTAAGCCTGAATTTCCTCCGAATAATCCTAAATTTCCAGCTACGCCGACTTACAAAATTAATGTTCCTGGATTCAGCAATGTTTGGCTGAAAGATGAGAGCCATAACCCTACGGGCACACATAAAGACCGAATGGCGTGGGAGATGGTGGTTACTTATAGAGACATTCTCCTCGCAAAGAAAGACGATAGAATCAAACAGAAATTGCCGCAACTGTCAATTATTACCTCCGGTGCGGCAGGGATAGCAATACAAAATATGCTTAATAAATACCTTCTCCCCCCACTAAAGTGCTTAGTCGATTTAAACCTGAGAAAAGAAGTCGTAGAGTCCTTGGAGTCGTTAGGCTGTGAATTACACTTCACCGATCTCTCTAGGAAGCCTTTCACCTGGAAAGAGATTCTGGAGTTAACTAACAACCCAAATGGTATTGATGTTACTTCCAGTGAAGGTCTTGACCCAGATTTAGTATTTTATGACTGGATGAGTTACGAGATTATCAATCACTCTCCAGATTTTTGTTTTATCCCATTTGGCAGCGGACATCTGTACAAAAATATTCTGAACATAAATAAAAAAGAGGTTTCAAGCACGGTGCATGATGCACGTTTCAGCGGCGAGGTTAAGACCCTAAAGAATTGCAACTTCATTGGGGCTACCGTTAATGATCCCAGCAGCAAGGCTGACAAATTATTTGCCCATCATCGTCCTTTTGCTATATTTGATGAGCAGTGGCTAAAATGTTACAAGTTAAGAGGATTCTGCGGACCGGATTCAAATGTATATTTGCTTCGCGAGAAATTCCTAGATGAAGCCGTTGACTTAGCAAACGAGTTAAACATTGTATGTGAGCCGTCTGGTATTGCCGGGCTGGGAATGCTTCTGCAGATGAGAGACAAGATTCCAAACCATAAAAAAATACTTATAGTAAATACGGGAAAAGCAAAGATGAACTCACATTAAAGCTTCTTGAGCAATAATCTCTAAATTATATCTAATTATGTGGAGTGAATTAGTAACTTGAATCATCAGCGGGTCCTCTAAAGTCTTAAGGAGTTTATCTAAGTCTTCCATATCTCCAAAGTGCTTTTTAATAAAACTTTTTATTCTATCGCCAGATTTGTTGTATACAGCATTAAATAAATCTTGATAATCGGAGTAAGCTTTTTCAAAGAATTCTTTTAATGGTTTAATCTCACTTCTGGAATTGTCTAAAAACAGAAATGAATTTCCACTATTTAGCAAGCCGACGGATATTGTTCTCAGTGCTTGTGCCAGCATTTTGTCTTTGACCAGTTGAAGTGCATCGGTTTGCACATTCTTCATCAACTGCGGATATTCAAATAGCTTTAATGTACTTTTTCTTGCCAAGTTAAATAACCGTTCATTTTGGTCATTTAATCTTTGAAGTTCAGAAAAATCCTCTTTTGCAAATCCTTTATGAAAAAAATGCTGCAACATCTCAAATTCTGCTCGATTTATCATATCCATTTTCTTAATAATAACTCCCGGGGAGGTCTCTTTATCCAATGAAAAAAAATTCTTCACTACAATTATCTTTGTGCTTTGTTCTATAACATCAAGTCCGATGAAAAATTTTACAAAATCCAATAGCTTGCCGCTGGTTTTAGTAATATCTTTTCCTTCAAAGATGATGGAAGATGCATCATGAATATATGCTATTAGAAATTCTAAACAGATGCCATCAAAGTCTTTTCCATCAACTTTTATGGTAACAATTGCTTCTTTGGGCGCAGTTAGCGCTCTCTTGGTGGCAATTACCAAGTCTCCCAATTCGTTTTCATAAACCTGCACCTGCATTCCGCGGTTTAAATTGTTCTTTCTAATCCAATTTATAGGTAAAGCTAGGATATAACTAGTATTTCCCGACTTGACTATTTTTCTTTCTTCCATGGGTTTGGTTGAGTAATTGCACTAATTAAGATATATAAGATACATACTTATATAAAAACATATCGATTAGGTATATATTTTAGCTTATGTTAAGAGATTAAATGCCCAGTTGCGTTTTAGAGGTGGGGGTACCAGATAATTGTAGGGGAGACTTCTCTAAGTTTTTAGCTCTCCGTAAAGAAGTTTACTCGTTTCAGAAAGTGGACAATCATTTTTTTATCAAAGCTTTCTCCGACCACCATGAAGGAATCTCAACTTTAGTTGATAGTATAAACAAAGTGTATGATGTGACCAGTTTAAAACAAATCCCACTTTGCCAAGCAACCTGTCGTGATGGAACTAACTGCCTTAATCGGGCGAAATACGAAAGTTATTGTTTCCGACATCAAAAACTTCCGGAATAACGGCATACAACCGTGCCAGTGACGGAACCACCCAGCGCATAGAAGCCATCGAAGGGCTGGATTTCTTATGGCCGCAGCTGACCGGGAAGCTGAGGGCGGGGTAGTTATCGGAGCAAATTTTAGAAAGCTTGTTCTCATCTGCAACTTCTTTCTCGAGAATTAGTGTTACACCCTCTTCTTCTTGGAATAGCAGTTTTGGAGTAATTTTTAGGGAAGTTAATTTAACTTTAGGAACGGTGCAGAAGACGTATTTTCCAGAAACTAGCTTAGGCTGCATAGATTTCAAGAGTTGGTTTAAATCGGAAATGGCCGGGGTCATTTTATTTTCTTCTGGGCGTTCCATGTTAAAAAATAAATGCGGATGCCAGGGATCGAACCTGGGTAGGCACTAAGCCAATAGATGACTTACAGGGATTATTCATAGCACTCTGATGAGCACTCTTTCTTCCCATGCCTTGAGTTTGGATTCATTCGGATAGAACCAAAATGAGCTATCCCGTCAAGTCCGCATAAGCCAAGCTTACTACGTTTGACCACTCCGGCACATCCGCATCAAGAATTACATTCAGAGCCTATTTTATAAAACTTACTTCTCTTTTGGAGCTTCTTCACTTTTAGCTTTCTTTTTCTCTGTAGAACTGTTCTTTTTAGTCTCATCACTTTTCTTATCGTCTTTCTGAGCTTCATCACTCTTCTTTTCTTCGGCTTTCACACTTCCCTCTTTCTTCTCCTCTTCTTTCTTTTCTTCTTTTCATTCTTCTTTCTTTACCTCTTTAACCTCGCTAAGCACTTCCGGCTTCTTCAGCTCTTCCTCAAAGATTGGCTTAAGCTTTTTCCACAAAGGATTAGGGATATTCAGCGGCCGATGGACCTTAAAAAACTCATTCCTGAACTCATCTTCCCGGGAAGCAGTATCGATACCGTACTTTTCTATGAATAAATCTATCAGCTCTCCTTTCACCCCGCGTTTTGCGGCTAAGTGAAATGCAAACAACTGTTCTTCTTTTCCCAACGGATTGGAATAAAGGCCTTTCCCTTCATTAAAGATGCAATATAAATCTTTAAACTTGGCTGTAAACATATCTTCTTTTAATTCAGCCAAAAGCGGATCGAATCCCAGCGCTTTCATATAAGCAAAACAGGTAGCGCACTTTGCGCAAGAACAGCACCAGCGGCTTTTCTGGGCATTCTCATTATCCGCATGGCAAGACATCTGGTATTTAGCATATTGGGGATATCTCTGATATAACAACTTAGCTACGGCAATCTCATGCAACGGCTGTACTAAAGATGTAGCCTTAACCATGCTGTTAGTAACCGTATTTAATATTGTATTCATATGGCTTATCCATTCCGGTGATTGGTCATACACTAAATGGCACCTAAAGCCTTCTTCATTGTAATAACAAGTATCGCAAGAGTATTCGTTGCCATAAATCATATATTTGGAAGAAAAGGCATAATTAAACGGAAGCAGGAAAAATAAATATTGAGTCAGCTGGCTGGACCACCCCAAATCAGTTTTATCTAAGTCCCATAAAGTATAATCGCGCAAGAACCACCATTCATTCCTGATGCGCTGCACTTTAAGGTTAAATTCTTTCTCAAACTCGGGGATTAACTTGTTTTTGTGTGCTTCTTCAAAGGTGCGGAGATGTACATTCCTATACACCACATCTGAATCGGGCTCGATTATAATTACCGGAACCGGGTCTAATCCAATTTCTTGGGCTAAAGCAAACCCCAATAAGCTCTCTTTGCCAAAAGTTAGCGTATTAATGCTTTTTTCTGAAGTAGCAAAAGTAAAGTTATGAGATGTGGTTTTCTCGCTTTTAAACACCAGCTCCAAGTTGCATAACCTAGTAACATATTCCACTGCGCGCTTGGAATCGCAATCTCCGCTATACAACAGGCAGCGCAGCAGCAATTCCATAAAGAAAGACTTGAACAACGGCAGGGGGGTATTATACTTTATTTTCTTGGCATTGAACATTACCCCCAACTCAATCGAAGAAAGAAAAGAGAGGTTATCACGAAGAAAATTTTTAGAGTCTGATGGAAAAGCTTTCCATGCTTCCTCGGGAAATTCTAACTGGAACGTATGTTTGTCTGCGCCTTTGGCTAAAGTTATTTCAATCCCTTTTTCAACCAAGGCGGAATTTACTTCAAACACTTTAGGCTGGAAGAGCCTGCTGATAAAGTTAAAAGAAGATTTCTTTTTCTTGGGGTGAGCCGGTTTAATCACTGGAGCGGCTTTTGGCTGGATTTTAATAGACTCTATAGGTGTAACTATGGTTGCGCTGTCTTTCTTATCGTCGGTAAACTGTTTCATTATTTAATTCCAATTACATGAAAATCGCAGTAATATAAAATGGTTTTTGTTTTTTGAAGTTGTCGACGAGAAAAAAATGTACCAAAAAAAAGGTGGCTTGTAAAAAAATTTAACCAACAAAAATATTAATTTACACTTTCTTCAGCTGAGCTTCAATTTCCTGCAGCTGCGCTTCCAATTCTTCCAATTCAGAATGCTCTGACTTAGGAGCGGGCTCTGGTGGCAGGCTGGGAGCAACACTTTCAGGCAGAGAAGCAACCGGGCCTTTTACAGGCTTAGCTTTCTCTTCTTTTACCGCTTTGCTCTTTAATGTCCCTTTAGGCAGGCATCGCCTCATTTTAGCGTCTACCAAAAGAGTTAACGCTCTGGCATCTGCTTTCAATCTTGAAAATTCAGCCAGTTTTTCCTGCTGCAACTTCTTAAATCGATCAAACCCCTGCATAAATAAAATTAGCTCACGAACAGATTCCAGCAAATCTTTGCGCAACGCCTGCGGATCGCCAATCTGTATCGTAAACTCCGGCTCTCTCGCCATCGGGACAGTTCTGGTGGCTTTCAATACGGGCTTAGCTTTAGCATGTTTCATGTTAATAATTCTCGGGCTCGTTCAATGAATGCTCTACAAAATCTATCTTCTTTTCCACTTCGTTCAAATTATTATGCCACTGCTCTAACTGGTGGTCTTCTTCGTTCTTAAGCTCATTAACCTTATTTAAGGTTTCTTTGGCTTCGTCCAGCTTCTTTCGGGCCAAACGAATCAGATTCAGGACTTCCTGATAATCTTCTACTTTAACAAAAACAGGCATGTGTTCCATTTTATTCCCCCGGATATTTGAATAATACTTTATCTATGCGCCCCAATTTATCATGCAGTGCTTTCAGATCTTTCTTAAGCTTCTCCAAATGATGCTCCTCATTATACTCCGAAGTTTCTAAATGATTATTTACCTGCTGCAATTTGATGCAGTCATACTTTAAAGTGTCTACTTCCCACAATATTTTCTCATACAGGTTAACTTTCAGATAAATCGGCTTTTTAGCTACTGGTAATGCGGTGGGCTCAACTTCCTGTTCGCCAAACGAAGGCATCATTGGCCCAGGCGGAGCTCCTCTACCGGCTGGTTCCGGAAAGCTAAACAACTTATCAAATCCAGCCGCCGCTTGCAAATGTTCCGGCTCAATTAAGGTCTCTTTTCCAAATTTTTTAGAGAACTGAAACGTCTTTTCATCAAAAGGCCGGCTTCCAGGCAGCGGAATCTTAGGCTGCACTTTCTTTGTTCCAAATAACCATCCAAGTCCCATTGTAATCACTACTAAACGGAGAGGGTTTAAAAACTTTGTTTAGTATTCTCAAATAGTGAAAACATAAATTATATATTCTGGAGCGATTTTCAGCCATAAATGGGGTGGAAAAGGGGGGTTTGGATATGTTTTGTGCTGTTGATATTAGGAATTACGGCGGTTTTTGCTCAAGTGGTGATAAATGAAATAATGTATGATGCCCCTGGAACCGATACTAAGCATGAATGGATTGAGGTATATAATAATGGCAATGAGCCAGTTAATTTAAGCGGGTGGAAGCTAAAAGAAGGAGGAACTAACCATAATTTGGCTTTAATGAAAGAAACTTGGATACTTAATTCTGGGGATTACGTCATAATCGCTGATGATACCACTACTTTTCTAGTTGACTTTCCTCAGTTTAACTCAATGTTATTTGATTCTACTTTTACTTCCGGATTGAGCAACAGTGGAGAAGAACTGGCGATGGTAGATGGAATCGGAACAGTTGCCTTTATTTTAACTTACATTCCTCTTCCATTAGCTTCAGGAAAAGGATACACTTTGTGTTTAGTGGACGATTTATGGAAAGAGTGCCTGCCCACTCCCGGAAGCGAAAATGCGCTTAGTAACTTCACCACCAATACTTCCATTTCAAATGAAACCTCGTCTAGAATCAAAATCATTCTTGCCGGTAATATTCCTAATGTTACTTATACGGGAACGCTTTACGATGATTTGTTTAAGATTACTTTAAGCGGAAAAGAAGGGAATTGTTCTGTTAAAGACAATATTACCGTTGAATATACCGTCACTGGAGAAGTTAACTCTGCTGGAACGTTTACCAAAGAAGTAGGCTGCAGCGGTTCTTCTTCTACCGGCAAGTTTATTCCAATTAAAGCCGGAATGTATGAACTGTGTGGGAAGGTAATTAATTCTACTTTGATTAAGGCCGATTTATCTTCCAGCTCGGTATGTTCCAAGTTCGAAGTTATTGATACTTATACTTTGGAGTGTGATATAGCTGTTAGTATCTCACTGTCGGATAAATTGCTCTTTGCTCAAGGAGAGACAATACAGTTTACTCCTGCCGTGAATAATGAATCGTTTCCGTTTATTATAGAATACTGGATTGAGGATTTATTTGGGCAAACAGTAAAAGCAAAATATAACACCACTAATACTAATAAAAAATCGTGGAAAGCGAATATTGGGGAGCAGGACAGAGTATTGTGGATTAAAGCCAAAGTTTATCCAATGTGCAAAGATAAGAATGAAGGAGATAATTTAGCGCAGAGAATGATAATTGTTACCAATGAAAATTCTAATTTAGTTAATGCGGCTCTGGTGGAAAGCGAGAGTAATTCCGGCACTAAAAACAATGACTCTTCTATTTCTACTACTAAAATAACACCAACTGATGCAAAATTTGGAGATACAATCAAAGCTGACGTTGACATTTACAAAGGAAATACTCTTAAGTATTCGGTATCGGCATGGGTAGAAAAAGACGGCAAAGAAATCAGCGAGAAAACTAAAGTAAACCTGTACACCAAATATTCTAAGTATAAATTATCACTGCCAATTAAACTAGATGACAATTGCAATCTGAAAGAAGGAAAAGCTAAGGTGATAGTAGAAGGGTTGGGAGATACGGATGAAGAAACCATTTCCGTTTCCATTGATGAAAAAAAATGCGGAAGTGAAGCTAAGAACCCAGCTTCTAAAAAAGGATTTACAACTAAAGAAACTACCAAGAAATCAAGTTCCGCCCTGCTTTCTGGAGAATTGGTAGATTTGTCTTCGGTGGTGCTGCCTTCGGAACCACTGGAGGTTAAAGTTAAGCTTATTGGGGATGAAAAACCGCATGAAGTTAAAGTATGGAGTTACATCTATCGGGGAAGTAAGTGTTATTCCTGCGGCGAAAAAGAAAGGGAAGATAATGCTAAAGAAGTGAAGCTTGAGCCCGAAGAAGAAAAAGAAGTGTCGTTCTGGCTGAATTTGGATGAAAAGATTGAAGAAGGAGAGTATAAAGTTAAAGTAAAATGGATTAAAGATGAGCAAAAAACTGAGCACGAGCTTACTGGAGAGGTTTATGTAAACGTTCCGGAAGAGAAATCCGAGAAACAGGAAGCAAACCTTCCGGCGTTAAGTACCGCTAAGACGAACAAAAGCAATCTTGAAGTGCCTTCTTCCAATAGAACTTTAATCGGAGCCGGTTTTGTAGCGTATGAATCCAGCACAGAAAAGGCCAGGAATCTTATTCCATATATTCTGGCGATTGTGCTGGGGCTAGTATGTATAGTATTAGTGATAAAGAAAAAGTGAGTAACCTCATTTATCTCCTCTACTCCATAAACTCGACCTATGGTCTCTCAATCTCAAATACAACTTCGCATTTGAGATAAGTTCGACCTATGGTCTCCTATGGTCTCTCAATCTCAAATACAACTTCGCATTTGAGATAAGTTCGACCTATGGTCTCTCAATCTCAAATACAACTTCGCATTTGAGATAAGTTCGACCTATGGTCTCTCAATCTCAAATACAACTTCGCATTTGAGAGAAAGGCTTAAAAAATACCCTCTTATTTACTGCTTCCATGAGCAAAATAACCTTTAGAAGCATCATCGAAGTGCTGGGAAAACCTAAAGAGCATGTAGAAAGCACCTTTAAGAATTATATCACCAAGCTGAAGCAAGATTCTAAGTATAAAGTGCTGAGCGAGGAATATGCTGAAATCAGGCAGCAGGAAGGGGTAGAATTATGGTCAACCTTTGTAGAAATGGAATTGGAAACAGAAAGCTTATCCCATATCATGGCGTTCTGCTTTGAGTACATGCCTTCTATTATAGAGATAATCGGACCGGAGCAATTAAACTTCACCGATGTGGAAGCATCTACCTTTCTGACCGAAATGCAAGGAAAACTGCATAATATCGATATGATAGCCAAGCAGTTAAAGCTGGAAAATGAGCATATCCTGAAAAATATGAGCTTATTGCTGCGGAATTATATCCAAGTATTATTGGGAAGCAGAGGAGCGATGACATCAGAACAATTAGCCAAGCTGACCGGAGTTCCGTTAGATAAAGTGGAAGATTTTTTGGATAAGCTGATTGATGAGAAGAAGGTAGATTTAAAAGAAGGGGTTTATTTCCTACTCAAAGAAAACGGAAAAGAGAATGGAAATTAATGAAAAGAAGGTGGAAGCAGTACTGTTTGCCGTAGGCAGAGATATTTCTACCGAAAGAATCGCCAGCTTATGTGCAATAGAAGCATCTGAGGTAGAAAGAATTATTACCCAGTTACAGCAGGATTATGCCCAAAGGGAACATTCATTACAGATTGTCAAAAAAGAAAATGGATGGAAATTAACCGTTAAAGATGAGTTTGTTCCTTTAGTAAGCAGTATTGTTTCCAGCACTGAAATGGATACGGCGATGATGGGTACTTTAGCCGTAATTGCATGGAGATATCCTATTGTGCAGTCAGAAGTGATTAAGCTAAGAGGCTCGGGGGCTTATGAGCATATGCGCGCTTTGGAAGAGCAAGGATTCATTGAAAAAGAGAAGTTTGGACGAACGTTTAAGCTAAAATTGATTAAGAAATTCTTTGAGTATTTTGATTTGCCCAGCGCCGAAGCCAAGCAGGCATTCATCAAACAAGTTCCTCCGGCAGTGCTGCAGGAAGCTGAAGCCGTGGACAAAGAAGCGGATGAAGTAGAACGACTGATTGAGTTAGACCAAGGGGAGAAAGAAGGCAAAGGCGAGATACAGAAAGCCATGCAGGAAATGAAGAAAGGAAGGGAAGAGTTGTAATTTTATACTGTTTTCAGTACAAAGGTACAGGATTTAATATGGGAAATACTATTTTTGGGATGAAATGTTGGTAGAAGAGATAAAGAATGACGGGATTGGGTTGGTGTGAGTTATTTCTTCTTCCAAAAGAAGCCGGCTTTGGCTTTCAGGCGCTCTAATCTGTTTTCTGCTTCTTTTCTCTCAAATCTATCAATTCCCACCGACAGGTTTATAAACCTAAAACGTCTCAAATTCTTGTCAAATTAACGACGATAAACTCAAATTATTCCTAACTAAAAAATGCCTGAAGAAACTACCCCAAAACCAGCTGCATCTGACAAAATTCTTCCTCGTCTTATCGAAGAAGAGATGAAGACGGCGTATGTAAATTATGCCATGTCAGTTATCGTAGGGAGAGCCCTTCCCGATGTCAGGGACGGGTTGAAGCCGGTGCATAGAAGAATTTTGTATGCGATGCATGAGATGGGAGTCACTCACAACAAGCCGTTTAAGAAATGCGCCAGAATCGTGGGAGATACGCTTGGAAAATATCATCCGCACGGTGATATGGCGGTCTATGATGCTTTAGTGAGGATGGCGCAAGACTTTTCGCTTAGATATCCTTTAATCAAAGGTCAAGGCAATGTGGGCAGCGTTGACGGGGACAGCCCGGCGGCGATGCGTTACGTAGAAGCCAAACTAAACAAACTAGCCGAAGAACTCCTCAAAGACTTAGACAAAGAAACCGTAGACTTTAGAGACAACTTTGACGGCAGCCTGAAAGAGCCAGTAGTGCTGCCCAGTAAACTGCCTAATCTTCTTATTAACGGCTCAACTGGGATTGCAGTAGGGATGGCTACCAGTATTCCTCCTCATAACCTAACTGAAGTGTGTAATGCCACCATCGCCACTATCGACAATCCGGAAATCAACGTAGAAGAACTGATGCAAATAATTCCCGGGCCGGATTTCCCTACCGGGGCAGAAGTTATCTGCGGGCCTTCTTTGCATTATGCTTATGCTAAAGGCAAAGGAAAAGTTACTATTAAAGCCATCGCGGAGATTAAAGATGATCAGATAATCATTACTGAGATTCCATACATGATCAACAAAGCAGAGATGATAGAACAGATAGCTGAATTAGTAAAAGATAAGCGCATGGTAGGAATTCGTAATATTAATGATGAATCCGACCGCGAGGGAATAAGGGTAGTTATTGACCTTAAGAAAGATGTCGATCCTAATTTCATTCTCAATCAATTGTATGAGTACAGCAATCTAAGAGTATCATTCAGTATTGCTTTGCTGGCATTAGTTAATAATGAGCCTAAAGTGATGGGGTTGAAAGAATTTATACAGCATCATATTGCCCATCGTCAGGAAGTTATTACCCGCAGAACCCAATATGAGCTAAACGAAGCCCAGAAAAAAGTGCATGTTTTAGATGGATTGTTGATCGCATTGGCACATTTAGATGAAGTAATCCCGGGCATCAGAAATTCCCGTACCGTAGAAGATGCCCAGAACTTCTTGATAAACACTTTATCTTTAACTGAGATTCAAGCCAAAGCCATATTAGAGCTGCGATTGCAGAAATTAGCTTCATTAGAGCAGGAGAAAATAAAAGAAGAGCATAGCTCATTATTAGAGAAAATAACTTATTACCAAAGTATCTTAGCCTCAACCCAAAAAGTTCTTGAACTAATTAAAGAAGAGTTAAATGAAATCAAAGCTGATTATGGTGATGCCCGTCGGTCTAAAATTGTGCCGGGAAATGATGATGAATATATCGATTGGGAAACGTTAATCGAAGAAGAGCGGGTTATCGTAACCATGACCAATTCAGGTTATGTCAAACGCCTGCCTTTGGATACTTACCGCACCCAGAAACGCGGCGGAAAAGGCATGAAAGCAACGGAGATGAAAGAAGAAGACTTTGTAGAAAAAGTATACGTAGCTTCCACCCATGATTACTTATTGATATTTACGGATAAAGGCCAATTATATTGGCTGAAAGTGTATAACATTCCGGAAGGAAGCCGGCAGGCCAAAGGCAAGCACATCGCTAATGTGTTGGAAATGGAGCAGGGAGAAAAGATAACCGCTATCGTCCCGGTAAGAAGCTTTACAGAAGGTTATTTATTCATGGCCACTAAACAAGGCACGGTAAAGAAGACCGAATTAAAAGAGTTCAGTAATCCGCGCAAAGGCGGCATCAGAGCGATTAATTTGGATGAAACGGATACTTTAGTGGGAGTTAAATACACTACTGGGAATAATGAGATAATTCTAGCTACTAAAAGAGGATTAGCCAACCGCTTTAATGAAGGCGATGTAAGAAGCATGGGAAGGACGGCTGGTGGGGTAAGAGGAATACGTTTAAGAAAAGGAGATGAAGTTATCGGTATGCTGGCAGCAGATGAAGGTAAAGAAATCTTGACGCTTACCGAGAAGGGCTATGGTAAAAGAACCCCCGTATCTGAGTATAGATTATGTGCCCGCGGAGGAAAAGGAGTTACTAACATCAAAATAACTGATAAGAACGGGGTAGTAAAAGTAGTAATGCTGGTAGACGGCTCCGAGGATTTGATGGTGATGTCTAAGAATGGTATTGCCATCAGGATGAAGTGCACCGACATTTCGGTAGTAGGAAGAGCTACTCAGGGCGTTCGAGTTATCAAACTAAGCGAAAGCGACCAATTAGTAGCGGCAGCACAGATGATTGGAGAAGAGAACGGAAACGGCGGGGAGAATGTAACCGAAAATAACACTGGGAATAATAATGGAACTATTCGCAACGGTTAATTCTGGAATGGAGCAACTTGCTGCTCAAGAAGTAAAAGAATTAGTTAAAGCCAAGGCTACGACACATGAAGCGTTAGTTGAATTTAAAGTCAAATCCAAAGTTAAATCCAAAGAAGAGCTATTATTGTTAGTGCATCGGCTGCAATCGGTGAAGAGAATTGCAGTCAACATCGGAAAGTTTGCCTCAGTTGATAAAATTGATTTTAGCACCTTAAAAATAAATTGGAAAGATTTTCTTTCTGCGGATACTAAGCTTAAAATAAATGTGGAAAATGTCAAAGGTAATGATAATCGCCTGGAAATCTCTAGAAAAGTTATTGCTCAATTATTTCCGGTGCTGGAAAAAGAGTTTAAGTCTTCTCCTCATATTGAGATGAAGCACCCCGAGGTAGAAGTTTTAATCCATCGCAGCGGCGAAGAGTATTTTATGGGATTGGATGTTTGCGGAAGAGAGTTAAATGCCCGCGCCTATCGCTTATTTGTTAATCACGCTGCATTTAAAGGAGATTTGGGGTATTATTTGGTGCGGAAGAGCGGATTTAGGGCCGGAGAAAAATTATTGTCCGGGTTCGCCAAAGATGGGACGGTAGCGATTGAAGCAGCAGTGTACGCTAACGAACTAAGAGTTACCGCAGACAGCAAAGAATTTTCTTTCCATAAGTTTCCCTTGTTCAAAGAATTCGATTTTGCTAAGTTCGCTGAAGAAACTTTTACTGTGCCCAAAACAGCTACGGTGATTGAAGCGTTTGACTTGGGCATGCAGAGCGTTATTGCTGCTCACAAAAATTCAGCCCTGGCCAAGACTAAAAATTATGTGGAATTCCATAAGTATGCTTTGGACGAATTAGAACTGAAATTTTCAGAAGGGGAGTTTGACCGGATAATTATGCACATAACTACTAAAGACGAAGCTAATCTAAATGAGATATATTACCAGACATCGTTTCTGCTGAAATCCGGCGGGATGCTGCTGATTATCGGAAGAAAAGGGTTTGAGCTGTCGATTTCTTCAAAATTCAAGTTAATTTCTGAAGAAGAGATTCAGCGCGGGGAGAGCTTCCACAAAGTGTGGCTGATGGAGAAGTTGTGAAGAAAATTAAAGTAGAAAAATAGAGACAAACTTTTATAAAGAAAACAACCTTCTCAAAGTCTATGGAAATGAAACTACAGATTCCGGACGCCATTGGAAGAGAAATGAAAAAAGACCAGTTCACAAACTGGAATGAAATCATAGTCAGAGAGCTCTTTCTTAAAGTGAGTGAACGCCAATTGGTGGAGGAAATACTCAAAAAAAGCAAGCTTACGGAAGAGAATGCTGAAGAAATCGGTGAGAAAATAAAAGAAAATCTCTATCGGGAGCATTACCTTGCTGGCGCTCATTCTTAACAGCAACAGGATTATTTCTGCACTGATTAATAAGAATTCTATATTTTGCAGCGTGTTGAAATAGTGTCAAAAAGCCAATTTGTTTCTAAACTTCCGGAAGCAGAGAGCATAATGAAAAGCATTGACCCGAAGGATGCGCCTTTTGTGGCGTTAAGCCTTTCCGTTTCGAACCGGGGAATATTCAGCAATGATCCGCACTTTGACCAAGCTGGCCTTAGACGATGGTCGGTTGAGGATATAGTAAGGTGGCTGGAAGAAAATTAAATGGCGCAGAAAACCGTTTTGGAAGAATTGTTTGGAGCATTAAAGTTTACTAAAAGTACCAAAAAGATCATTAAAGAAATTAGAAAAGAAAGGGGAGTTGATTTTTATAGCAAAGAATTTCTCAAATGAAACAAATCCTTTATATACCAAAACACATTCTTCCAGTAAAAAGATGGTGTCCTTTACTGAACTGTGGCATAGATGTAAAGATAATTTTAGATTCAGCCAGCAGGAATTAGTTGGAATAATAGCTATTGCTATTGCCTCGGCATTTATCTTTTCTTTCCGCGACTGGGGGGCAGAAACGTTTGATTTAGCCTTGGGGATGAGAAATCTTATTCTCACTCTAATTGTAATCTTTATCTCCCTCTTCTTCCGCCTTTCCCTGCAAAAAGTCAACAGCTTATTCGACGGGTTCAAAGCTGAATTCAAGACGTTCTGGGTAGGAATTGTTATCGCTTTAGTGCTGGCTTTCATCACCAACGGTCGATTCCCTATAATCCTCGCCGGAGTGATGATAACTTCATTCATGGTCAAGCTTAGATTAGGAGAATTCCGTTACGGGCATTCATACCAGATAAACGGAGTAATCGCATTTTGGGGGATTATCGGTAATTTAATCCTGGCCTTGCTGTTCGCTTTGGGATTATACCTCTTCCCCGAGAATTACTTCTTTCATAAAGGCTTGCTCTTCAATATAATTATGGCGTGGTGCGCCATGCTGCCTCTTCCACAGTTGGATGGGTTAAGCATCTTTTGGGGATGGAGAATGTTATATTACATCGCTATCGGAGTGGTGGTGGTGTTTACGGTATTATTAATCAGCCAAAACGTTATTGGATTGATTGTAGCCTGGATACTGGCCATAATTGCCGGTATTGTAAACTGGTTGGTCATGTCAGAGGTATAGCAAACGCATTTGCTATTACGAGACAAGTCGAGTATATGAGAAATGGATTTTGAACCGAAAACGTTGCAGGAAAATTGGGCAGAGGTATTAGCGGCAGCGTTAATGGTGCTGGCTTTAGTGGTGTCTATGCTGCTGCGCAACGTCCTGTTTGGTTACATTACCATCGTATTAGCCGGTTTGATTGCCGGCAGAATTTATTACATCAAGCGCTTTTCCCAGCCTATTCTTCCTTCTATCTTAATTATCATTGGCTTCCTGCTGGGCTACTTAATCGGGGGCTTCTGGGGCAGCCGCTTCGGAATATTGCTTTTCTTCGGAGCATCATTTGTAATATCCTATTACCTCCATTTGAAAAAAATTATAGTAATATTTAAAAGTGAGAAATTCATTAAGTGAAAAGTATGATAAACCATTACAAAATAAAGAGCGTGGTGATCAGCAGAAAGCCGGGAAAGAACAAAGATATGTTATGGACTGCTTTTATCGGGCTATTCAACGAAAATAACCCGCATCTGAAAGGAAAAGAGCCGGTGCACGTGCTGGAATTCAAAGAGATTGAGAAAGTCAGAATCAAAGAACTCAGGAACGTGTCTTACTATCTATTGGGCAACGATATTGTGATAAATAACCTGGTAGAATTAGATATAGACGTGAAAGACGGAATTGTGACGCTGACGGGCAAGCAGGACCTGCCGCCTGAATCAAAATTAAAGAAAATCCCAAATCATAAATAAATGGATTTTCTAAAATCAAAAATAATGGTGCTTTTTGATTTAAAGACTACAAATAAGTCAAAATAGTAATATTTATAAAGCAGTAATAAAATACTGGATAACTTCATCAGTGCAGGAGGAAAGAAGCCGACAACGCCAAAAAAAGGGGGAATGATACTTAATCTAACTTACCATAAATCAGGACTATTCGAGCCGCCCAGCAGCAATGGAGCAGCTCTTTCTCAAATAATTAACGCTAAAATCGATTTAAATTCTAAACGAAAATAAGGGGAACAAAAATAAGATTAAAATGACACCAGACGTTGAGGGCATTGTTTTGGGTTGTCGCATACCTAAAGATTATTTTACTACTCAAGGAACTGGAGAAAGCGACATTACCATTCATGCCGGTTCTTACCATCTGGCACTTCAAAAAGCAGGGATAGAACGATGCAACATCATGACTTATTCGTCCATCATGCCCGGTATTTCTAAAGAAGTGAAGAAGCCAGCTTTAGTGCATGGCGCGGTGTTGGAATCTATCATGGCTGTAGCCCACGCTGAAAAAGGACAGAGAGCTACTGCAGGAATAATTTACGGAGAGTTATATGACAAAGAGACTGGTGCAAAATATGGGGGATTAGTATGCGAACACAATGGCGATTATTCTCTAGAAGACATTGAAAGCAAACTTAGAGCCAGCATCGGGGAGTTATATGAAAACGGATTTACGGAGCAGTATGAGCTGAAAGACATTAAAGTGCTCAAAGAAAGTCTTACTCCAAAAAAACAGTACGGGACGGCTTTAGTGGCTATCTGCTTTACCAGTTATGTGTTTCCGAGGATAACTGAAGAATAGTTTTTGTTATTTTTACAATATTTCTTTTACAATTAACACCACTAATATAATTCTCACCACCCATTCCATCCAACCACCCGTCTTAATCGGACCTTTAATTCTGAACTTTAAGAAGGGGTAGAATACTTGTATGCCCATCGGAGTTAAAGCGTCGCCAATTAGGTGCGAGAGATAACCAATAAACAGAGCGATCCCATAATACCAACTCCACACATAACCTAAAATTGCGCTTAACAATACTGCAAACAATAGCGAATGAAACATTCCCCGATGCTTAGAGAAGAAAGCGATTACTTTTCCTAGAATACGCCCCCATTTATTGATTCGGCTGTTCTCTTCATCAATATCGGGAAGGATGCTTCCGAGCAGAATTAAGAGCAGGATAATAAGCTGATTTCCAACGAGCTCCTCTTTAACCAGGAGAAACGATATTAGTCCAAGCAGGAGGTGGGTAAGGAAGAGCATAGGTATAAATGGTCTCAGCAACTGCCGGGCTATTCCGAGGAAAGCGTTGTGATTGTTAAGATTACGAGCATCTCCGTTGAAGTTGGAGTTGTTGCTCATGTCGTTAAGCCAAGCGCCCCGCCCAACAATGTAGCCCCATTGCCGTGGAAGTGCTCTCTTCCTTAGCGCACCATGGCTTCATTTCTGTCGCCATTGTAATTTATCAAGCTGGAACGTGTTCAACCTGAAGGTTTTATAATCGAGTCGCCTCGATCGTAGCAACAGGGCGTGTAGTCCAGCACCGCTTTTGTAAAGCTGTTGCTGAGACAAGAACCAGAAAAATAAATGGAGTTAAATACTTTACGCAAAAAGTTTCTGAGTATATTCTCCTGCGAGGTATTGCATCAGCAAAGCATCGGCATCATTCATCTTCGATAAAAACGCCGCCCTATTCTCTTTATTTCTGATGTAGTCCAAAACCATCTCAGGATTCAGCTGAATTACTGGCGAACCGATTGGTGGAGTTTCAGAAACTACTGCATTTTCCGGCGCGACGCCCTTCGGGCATTCAACTACTGGCTCGCTAACGCTCGCCCTACGACGTACCCCGAGGAAAGCGAAGTGACTGCCAAGATCACGAGCATCACCGACGAAGTTGGAGTAGTTGCTCACGTCGTCAAGCCAAGCGCCCCGCCCAACAATTTGAGCTTTTTCTGCACATGATTTTTGAACAAATTTCGGGAGCAACAAATAAACATTAGTTTGAGCAATGCCTTTTTGATTAAGCATTTCCATAACTGCGTAAAAAGCATCGCTTTCACCATAAACTAATTCCGCATGTGCCCGCCTTTCTCCTTTTATTTTATCTGGCTTAGCAGTGTTTATAGTATAGTGACCCCATTCATTGTCATCTTTTTCCTCAATAAGACTTTTCAAATCAAACTGCTGTAATGCTCTTGGATCCATCCCTGCTTTGACCCATTGAGCATCTTCAGAAGGAAGCGCATAACCATTATTCCTGCCGTTAACAATCTGAGCATAAACGTCGTCTATATGTGGAGAATATAATTTCAAGAAAGCTTCTCTTCCGCCTAAGAAATGAATTGCAGTTTTACCAGCCATTCCATACAAAGGAGTGTTAGCAGTATAAAGCCAGCGATTTAAAGAAGTGTCTCCTCTCTTTCCAAATTCAACTCTTTTAGCCTGAACTTCAGCAGAAGTAAGCAATGTTTCCGGTACAGATGCCTTGAATGCATCAAGATAATTTCCTTCGATTATTTCAATTAACGGGGTTGGCTCAGACATGGTTTAGTTCCTCCTAAGGGTTATTTTGTAGTGTAAAAGCAGGTTAGTTTATAAGCTTTTTGTTACTCCAAAGTAAAACTGAAATACCGAACCTCCCGTACAAAAACTAGGAAATTTTATATAAAGAATACGATTAGATGAAAGTTATGGCAAAAAATAATGAAATTAATCGCATAAAGAAAATCATTGTACCCCTCTTAAAAAGGAATGACGTAGTCCAAGCGGGAATCTTTGGGTCATATGCTCACGGGAAACAGAAAAAGAGAAGCGATGTGGATATTTTAATTCAATACAATAAGAGTAAAAGCTTATTTGACCTAGTACGATTAGAGACAGAATTGGAAAAGAAACTTAAGAAAAAAGTTGATCTTTTGACCTATAAATCTATTCATCCTTTAATTAAAGAAAGAGTTTTGAATGAAGAGGTGAGAATTTTATGAATGAGAAAGACCTAATTTTTCTTAAGCATATTTTGGAAAGTATCGAGAAAATTGAAAGCTATACCAAAAACAGTTCTAAAGAAAAATTTACCAAGCAAATTCAACTTCAAGATGCTATTATTCGAAGATTAGAGATTATGGGCGAGGCGGCAAAGAATATTACTTCTGATTTCAAAAATAAACATAACTCCCTTCCTTGGAGTGAGATGATTAGAACAAGAGATAAGGTAATTCATGGTTACTTTGGTATAGATTTAGACATCGTTTGGGATATTACACAAAAAGATCTTCCTCTATTAAAAAAGCAAATTAAGAAGGTTCTAAGCGAGAAAGATTAAATCATCATTTTGGGCTATCTATTTCCCTTCCAATCTAGCCATCTCTTCGGCTGGGTTGGCCTTCTCTACCAGCTGGACATTAAACTCTAATCGGTCAAACAAATCATTTCTTTTTACCCGCCCAATCAACTTGAACTGCTCTCCCAGCAAGTCATTCTTGACGTTCTCAAACTGGGATAAGTCTTCTTTATACCCAGCCATAACTTTATCTTCCTTTCCGGTAAGATGATTAGCCTGATGCCTCCAGAATACCCCCCTAATCGTTCCGGTGCCGTCATCCAAAATGGCATTAACCACATAAGATAGAGTTGGAACCACTACATTATGCAGTTCGCACTTAAAACTGCCTTCTGATTCTACCGCTTTCTTGCCGCATTCCGGACAGATATTAAAGAAACGAGGATCAAAAACTTGAACTACTGTACCCATAATTTCTACTCCATCTTCATTATCTTTCAGTTCGCCGATTTTCTTGCGTTCAAAAGAAGCCGGAGTCTGGGTTACCGGAGCAACCACTTCACCAGCAGGATTAATGGTTATCTCTCCCCGGCTGCCCAGATGAATTTCTTTATTTCCATTATTTTCTCTCACATAAGCTTCTTTAATCAAGAGAATGTCGTCTTCTTTGACTTTACTCAACAGCTCAACCTGTTCGTTCCAGAACACTACCCGAATCGTTCCCGAATCATCGCCCAATATGATAGAACAAACTTTGCCGGTAGTTTCGCCTTTGGCAAATTCCCTCGGCTCAAACTTGCGCACGACCCTGCCGATAGTAGAAACATCTCTCATTCCGGCATATATTTCCTTAATCTTCAGCCGTTTTTGTCCGGAAGTGAATAACTCCACTCCCAGCTCATTAGCCAGAATATGTGCTGCTCCTTCTTCGCTGATTAGGCCAGAAAGGTCATTTATCTTCTTCTTGATACGCTCATCTAGCTCGCGAGGGGTAATCTTGCCGCTAGCAATAAGCTTTTCTTTAATTTCAGGAAGAGGAATTTTATACATAATTAACCACCCTTTTAATGTAAATTCGAATTTAGAAGTATATTTATAAGGTTTTGTGTGATTAAGAAGATATAACCACAAACTCATTTATCTGCGATTCTACTCCATCTTTAACTGCAGCTACCCCCACATACATTCCTGAAGTTAATTGGGCATCGTCAAGTATGTAATTTATCTTCCCCGAACACAAATATGTCTCTCCGGGTAACTTATCTACGGGACAGTTTTCATCAGCAGGAGGAATTAAAGCCACCTGTTGATACAAATTAAATGTAGGAACTCCAAAAAAGATATTATCAGCAGTATTCGGCACTTTCTGCGGTGCAATGCTCCAATCAGTATAATGAATTACATAAGAATCTGCCAGCTCATTTTGAGGGAAAGTAATTAAAAAGCCGTCAGCTACCGCTTCCGCATCTACATCTGAAGGGGGCGAAACTTTCTCTGAAGTGAAATCAAGAGCAAACTTAGTTTCTTGAGCTTTAATTAAAGTGCAAAATAACACTTTTCGAGCAGCATTAGAATAACTTTCTGAACCACACGAGCCTAACTTCCATGCTTTATTTTTGTTCTGTTCCAGGCAGGATTTTAATTCCGGCTCATTCTGGCATTTTCCCACCAACTTCTTAGCTTGGACCTCTAACTCTTTGTACTCTTCAAAACTCAAATTAACTTTGACTCTAAAACTAGGAGCATATTCGTATTTCAGGTAAAAAGGCTTGATGGTAAATGCGTCATATGAAGTAAACCAAGTGGCTGACCTTCTTTCGGTAGGGATTAAGTCTAACGAAGAGCCAACGATGCTTTTATTTTGACTTATTCCCACAATTTCATTAACTCCTACTGTAAAATTAGAATACATGGCTTCTTTCTCCCCTAGCAACGCTTTAAACGCTTCCACAAACTTCTTTTCCGGCTCAATCAGACAGAAATCACTCTTTTTATTCCACACTGCGATGCTTTCATACATTCCACAGCCTAGCTCAGAAGAA
Organism: Candidatus Woesearchaeota archaeon; assembly: GCA_016214025.1. Taxonomy (GTDB): domain Archaea; phylum Nanobdellota; class Nanobdellia; order Woesearchaeales; family GW2011-AR9; genus JACRPH01. The sequence goes on along the minus strand of JACRPH010000003.1, from coordinate 45,379 downwards.
AATAATGCTGCGGGTAAGTTTTTAGCTACTTTCTCCGCGTTTTGGGTCATTTCTTGGTCTAAAAATAATAAATTTTTCTCGGAAGCTTGAAATGCCCTCAAATAGCTTAACTGCCACGCCCCTTTGTACTCGGCTATTTCTAAATCTGCACTAAAAATGTAGATTAAAGCCATGGCTGCCAGCACAATAAACACAATCCAATGGAATACGGCTGCGGTTTTGTTCATGCTACGACCTCAACGCGCTGTCCGGCAGCAATGGCAGGTTATCTTTCCCGGCATAAATTTCCTTAACTTTGGTATTAAGCATTTCGGTTTCGATTGTTTTATTGTGCTCTAAATCAATTCTATTCTGAATTAAATAATCATCCACCTTTCCGTTCCTATCTGCTAACACCAAGCTTTGCTCGTTCTTCTTATCTATGGCCCCAATAACGCTCACTTGAAAATAAAACATGATAAACATCATTACAATTACTAAAAACAGGAAATCAAACAGGTCGTCCATCATGGCTTTTTTGGATTGAATCATATTTTCACCTGTACGAATATGTACATCTCATCTTCAGTAAGAGTCTGATTAGTGTTATTCATTTTAACCAACACTTTCCTGAATAAAGTAAAACTGTCTTTATGGAAGTAATTGTTGGAACGCACTTCTGCTCCGTTTTTCATTAGTTTCAACCGGAAATTATGCTCTTCATAGCCTTTTTCCGATTCAGTGTGATAACAGCTTAAATTCATCTGGTCATTGGTAAATTTGGAAAGGTCAATAATTCCGGGATAAACTCTGCCGGTTTCTGGGTCTTGATATGCAAAACACTCGGGAATATTGGCGAAACGCAACGAAATAAACTCTGCCCGCAATTTCTCCGGAACGTAAGTCAATTTATTCAAATAACCGCTAATTCCTAACACAAATGCAAATACGACAATAGTAATAACTACTCCGGCAAGCGTCCAAAAGATGGTTTTTCGGGTAAAATCAAACATGCCTTCTGACATTTTTATTATTCACCGGTATTGCATTCCCTTAAGATTATCCGAGTTGATTTTTTTTCCAAGCATGCTTTATCTTTCTGTTCTAATACACCTAATGCTTCATAACCCGCAGGAAGATTAAACCCTCGAATTATCTTTTCTACATTTAAATCGTTAGGCTGAGTTACCGTAACGCTGCTTTGGGATAAAATCAAATTAAATTTAGACGCATTGTAAGGGTATGCCACTACTGCATCTCCGGGAGTGGCTACTAACGTATTCATCATCATCTGTAAATTGTTAGCCAAATTAATTTTAGTTACCGTCTCGGAATGGGCAATAGTAACTGCATACTTGGTTATCATCACTCCTACCACTAATACGGCGAGGATTTCTATAATCATTACCAGAATTGAAGAAGCTTTGCGGTTCATGTTTGGGGGGTAAGCTTGATGGAATCTCCGGCTTTAGTTAGAACGAAGAAGGTTCTGCGATTGGCTTCGTAGTAAGAAACGGTAATCCAACTGGAATCTTTAGCTAGTTGCCTTTCTATCATAAACCCGCCGGAGCAAGTGTAAGACTTAACTTTAGTAGGAACACCAATTCCACATTTGCTTAATATCAATTTAGTGTCAACTGTTTTACAAATAGCAGGGGTGGAGGTATCCTCGGTTATTATTACTTTACTAGGGGCCAGTTCCCACCACGTAGCATCAAACTTGGCTTTGCGAATTAAACATAAGCACCCTTTTCCCTTTTCGCACTTTCCCGGAGGTTTAATATAAATGGTGTAATCGGTAGGAAAGTTCCACGACCAAAAATCTGCATTTACTTCTACTTTAACCTCTTCTGAATTCGGCTCAAAATAAACTGCGGCGGTGGCTTGGTCTAATATCAATACATCATTGCGATTCTCGCCTTCTTTTCCATCTTTTGCCAGCGATTGGATCTCTTTTACAAAATTGTTAAAATTATCTTTAGCCTGGTCGCTCAAGCGGAAAAACTTGGACACCCCCATGCACGCCGGAACGAAGATGATTAAAGCTAGAATAAGCGTAGTTAAAAACGAAACCATTATAGCTTTTTTGTTCATGGGGCATCTTTTTAATTATTTTATTTTTACTTACTGCAACAATCTTTATTGGTAAACTCAGGGGTCTCTTTAGGGGCATCTTTTTTAATTGAATCAGGACAGCCTTCAAATTCAGGATTGTTTCCGGCAGGAGCACATGGGCATTTATCCCACATATTAGCGACGTTATCATTATCGCAATCTTCTAAGTTGCCAATCTTCTTACCGACCTCTCCAAAAGCCCTATCGCCGCTTCCTCGGAACCACATTAGTATAAGGATTACCACTAGTAAAACTAAAATAGCAATGGCAATTATCCACCACATGTTGGCATCGGCTTTGGTTGAAAGTTTCATGTTATGTTTCACCTTTTTATTTTTTATTATTTATTCTCCTGCGATGTCACCAGAGCCGCACATTTTCTCTCCTACAGCCAAATATCCCACATAAACTGAACTAACCTCCCGCTCAGCGTACATTCCATCCATGATATCCCAATAGCCGGTAGTAGCTATTACTGCAGCGGCGGCAGTTCCTACTGCGACGGTTGTGGGGGCGGCCAGTATAGTCAGCCCGATTCCTGTTGTTCCCGTGGCCACCGCAGCTAAAGGTCCAACGACAGCAGTGCATATTCCAGCAGTACTAACAATACAAACCGCTCCGGCAGCGACCCCAATTACTACCGCCCCACCTATAACTACTTTTCCTACCCCCGACCAAAAAGACTTCTCGTCATATTCTTTATTTTTGGGCAGGAAAGACAGAGCATACGCTTCTCTGGGTGAAATATCGGCTGCAGTAAATACCACTCTTCCCGGCCCACCATAACTTTGGATGTATTCCATGTAGGTAGCATTAGTTCGGGAATATTTTTCGTTGTACATAAACTCGTTCATCTCCGTTCCAGTAATAGATCCTCCCTCAATCTTATCTTCATCAATCATTAAATTGTAGCAGTTAAAACACTGATTTTCCTGATTTTCCGTCCCAAACACCGAAGGAAGCACATCAACATTAGAGCCAGCCAGTATTTCTTCATACTTTCCTTCACCAAACATCCACCAGCAGCGAGCCATTTTATCTGCTATCTGGCGTTTCAGCTCTTCTCTATCGCCCTTAATCTTTTTGTCGATGGTTTTACACATGGTTGGAACTATTTTAATTTCTGCATCAGCTAAAGTAGTGTCAATATTTACTACACTTTGCGCCCGCATTAAAACACTATCATGGCACAAAATTTCTGCTTCCTTATCATCAGCCGAAGACATAAACCGCATTACTACGCCAGCAATAAGTATGAATGAAGCAATAGTTATGATTAAGACTACTAAAAATCCCGCTTCCATGCCTTTTTTGGAGAGTTTGAATAACATGTTATTATGAGCAAAGATTAGCTCCATCCTCTTTTAGCTGTTTAACGTAATCATCTTCTATTCCATCATCGTCAGCATTAATATGTTTATTAGTTGGAAAGAAACAAATTTCATTGCCCCCCCCTTTAAACAGTAATCCACTATTGTCAAAATTATTTCCCTCATCATTAACTGGGCCATCTTCTGGCCAACCCATAACTCTTATCGTATTTCCGTTATAGCTCGTCCATTCTTTCTGATAAAAAATAGTTAAGCCTTGGACGGTGCTAGAATAAGGACTTACTAATTGCTCTCCGTCAATATAATGAGCATAGAAATTCTTTGCTTCATTACTTCTCCCGGCAATCACACACGGGTGCGTATTATTAAAGTTGAATATTTTATATACCTGCCCATTTTGATTAGATATAACTATCTTCATAGATTGAGGATCATTGTTGTAATAGATATTAATATTAGTTGATTTGTCACTGTTTCCAAGTTCACTCTCAAACCCGCCAAAGCTGCCAAAGCAGTTGGTTTTGTTGCTGGAAAGCATACCTTCTATGGCTGATTTTAATGCACTAACTTCTGCGCCTTGTTCTCCGGGAAGGGCTACCCCGGAAGCGTTCAACTCGTTCATTCCAATAGAAACGTTCGGGGCATATTCTGCTACTCCTTTAACTAGTTCTTTTAGATTGTCAAACATTCCTCCACTTGGAAAATAAATTGCCCACAATATAAGCATCACTACTACCGCAATGACAATAGTACCAATTTTATTCCAAGCCATATTCATAGCAGATTACTCACCTTGTCCAGCAGACTTCCACCGCTTTTACTCAATCCATAATACCATCCTAATACAAATAATAATAATATAATTGCTAATATCATCAGCACCAACATCCACATTTCCATCCCTTTTTTGCTTTTCCATAAACCCGCTTTTTTATTCATATTTTAAGTATTCCTCCTATTTTCCCGCGAATGAATACAAAAAAGAAAATTAAAGCCAATAAAACGATTAGCAAAATCGTCACCAGTGTTTCCGGACTGCTCCAATCCACGCCTTTTTTGTTAAGCATTCTCACTTTCCAAAGCAATAACCGCCTTCGCCTTCATATTCATCAACAGAATTACACGGGCTTTTCTTGGGCGAGCCAATACAGCAGATAGCAGAAGAACTGCTACAAGTAAATGCTGATGATTCTAACGTAGACTTTGGACAGATGCCCCCGGACACACACACACCACTCTTACCCCCGCATTCAGACAACCCCCCTTCCAATTTTCCGGTCTTCGTGGTAAATATCACCATCAGGATTATCAGCACCACTAAAGCTATCACTGCTCCAATGATTATCCACCACATATTGGCGTCAGCTTTTTTATTCATGTTAATTCGCCTCATTTAGCTTATCCTGCTTAACCCCACACGCAATTCCCGGCACAGTTGGCTTTTTCAGTGTTGGTCTTGCACGAGCTAATAGCGTCTTTAAAATTGGCTTTGATAAATTCTTTGGCATCATCGGTTTCCGCTTTGCTTAAATCGGTGGTAAAGGCGGTTTCTGCACTAGCCAAAGGACGGCAATTACCATAGGTTATCTTCATCGTAATTAATTCGGTCTGGGCCTCTTTGCTTACTCCTTTCTCAAACCCAGTTATTTTCCCCATAAAAATAGCCAGCAACACTACTAATATAACTAAAGCTAGTACGGCTACGATAATTACGCTTATGGACATCTCCATCCCTTTCTTAGAACCCATTTTCCATGCACCTCTTTTGATTTAGCTTTATGACTATTATTTAAAGAATGACAAAAGAAAGTTTCTATATAAACCTTACGATAGTTTTTAACCACAAATGCACAATTCTGCCAGCACCTGGCCCCAAAGAATAAACTGGTTCCCACCATAAACCGGTTAATCACCACTTTCTGATAGAAAAACTTAAATATTGTCGAATAAATCAACTAACTAAATGATAAAACAAAAGAATGAGTTGATAATAATCCCGCAGTATTTCTTTCCCACATACGGGGGTTTACAAAATTTTACTTATAGATTGTACAGGTCTCTTAAAAAATTTTACAATGGGGATATTACTTTTATCGTACCTGGACCAGAGGAAGGAAGGGAAACAGTTAAGCAAAAATTAGATGGGGGAATTAAAATAATAAGAATTGGCGGGAAAAGAAAAACTTTTTGGAAGAAAGCTACCAAATTAAGTAAGAATTTAAACATCAGAAAAATATTAATTATTGGTTTAGAATATGAAACTCTGATTGATGATCAACTTAACTTAATCAAAGAGTTATCTAATTTTGGAAAAGAAATTTTCCTTAGGATAGCTACAAGTAAAGATTTCTTTGATGTTATCTATGGCAGGGAGGCTCGCTTAAAGAAGATTAGTAATGTTAAAAAAATAATTGCCATCAACCCGGAAATCAAAAAAGAAATAAATGGGTGTAATAAATATAATATTTCTTGCCGTTACATCCCAAACTTATTAGACCTCCAGAGATTTGCCAATGATTCGCAGAAAAAGGGATTGGTTTTTCAAAAAAGATTAGGTGTTAAAGAAAAAGAATTCATTGCACTCTGGACGGGAAGATTAGACCCAATTAAACACTTAGAAGATTTAATTGATATTTGGAACAGGTCAAAAATTAAAGGGACTTTATTCATTGTTGGTATCGATTGTTATTTGGGTAAAAAATATTTAAAAAAAATCAAAAAACTTGTTGAAAATAAGAACATACAAAACATTAGATTCATCGGACCATTTAACGAAAAAGACATGCCAATGATATATAAAATAGCAGATATATTTCTTTTTACCTCCTATCGAGAAGGATTTTGTAACTCAATACTTGAAGCTTGTTGTTCTGGAATGCATATCATTTGCTATGATGTCCCCGGAACCAGAATTGTATTAAAATACTATGACCCAAAATATTTCACTTTAATAAAGTTAGGTAACAAAAAAAAGTTTATTAATAAATTACGAGAAAGATATTTCATCTGGCAAAACAATAAAAAGAATGAGAAACCATCTTTAAGCAGTATTAAAAAATATTTGTCTCCCGAAACAATTGCTACCCAATATTACGAAACATTATTTGGTAAAGAAAATGAATGAAAAATTAAAATATTTGATTATAAAACCCAATTTAGGATGTAATTGTAGTTGTAACTTTTGTGAATCGCGGTTGGAGCTTTATGAAAAGAATGAGGGAAAAAAGTTATTGTCTCTTAAAGACTGGAAAAAAATATTAAAAACGGGAAAGGAGTTGGGTCTCAAAAGTGTCCACATTAGTGGTGGTGAGCCAACATTATATGGTGGACTTATAGACTTAATTAAACACGCTAAATCTTTGGGTCTAAAAGTAAACTTAAATACGAACGGAATTCTTTTAGCAAATAAAAAATATGTCCAAAATCTGAATAGTGCAAAATTAGATTCCTGTACAATTTCATTATATTCTGCTTCGCCAGCAAAACATGATTCTATTCGGTCTTACGATGGCGCTTTTGCTAAAGCATTATTGGCGATGAACAATATCCATAAAACAAGTATAGAGTTAAACTTACAAACGATATTAACTGTTGATAATATGGCTTATTTTTTGGAGTTTATTAAATTAGCACATAAACAAAATCCAAAAAAAATGTTTATTTCGTATTTGGAAGGCTACAATAATATCAACCATCCCTCAAAAGAGGATATCACTCATTTTAAAGAAACAGTCGTTCCTAATTGCCAAGATTATTTGAAAAAAGAACTTAAAGGGACTATACTCCAAAAAAACCTGAAGAATCTAAACCATTTATTTAAATGGGGCGTCTCATATTCTGATTTAGCACGAGGGATTTATAACTGTTCAAATTCAATCAACTGTAAAAATAGAAAAAGTCTAGCTTTGATATTAGCCAACGGCGACATCCACCCTTGTAATGCAATTGAGTATTTTCATAAGCCAATTGTTGGAAATCTACACAAAAAATCACTAAAAGAATTGTGGGATTCAGATAATTGGAAAAAAATCCGTAAAGGGGGATCGGGCTGGTGTAAACTTTGTCCTATGACTCATCATACATATTTGGTTTTCAAATAAAATGAAATCAAAAAATATTTTTTCACAGGATAATCATTTGATATACATACTAGTTACAGATATTTGCAATGTTAATTGTGATTTTTGCATGTGTAACAATAAAAGAAAAAGAGATAATCTAATTGTTCGGGGAATTGTAAAAGATAATCTCCAAGAGTTGACTTCAAAATGTAAACTAATCGGCATTAGTGGTCAAGGCGACCCAATATTTAATCAAAATGCTGTATTTGATATCTTAAAAATTTGTGGCAGGAATAAACAATTTGAATTGATTACTAGTGGAAATATCCCGCAGAAAAAGTTTATGATTTTTATCAAAAATATGGAAGAAATAGTTAAGAATAATGGTTCTTTTCTGAGATTACGTTTTAGTTTAGACCGACACCATCTTTCAAAAATCACTCATAACCATTTCTTATGGTTAATAAATTATTTTTTAAAAGAAGAGCCCTCTCATCTAGAATTAATGTTTCGTTCCATCACGACAGATAAAGATTTTGTAGAAAAATATGTTTCTAAAGAATTAGAAAAAGCTAATTTAAGTTTTAAGCTAGAGAATCTTAATGCTATTAAAACTAAGCTGATAATTAACAATAAATCGTTTTTTATTTGTTATCAAAGTATTGTAAACCCCACAAACTACGGAATAAAAGATAAGTATGATATAGGCACGTATGTTGATTGTTTAGAAAAAAAGTATAGGAAAGATTTTACATTGGGTTATATCTGTGCCGGGGAAAAACCCGGGTTAGACATCACTATTAACCCTAATGGTGACGTTTTATTTTATGGCATAGAAACAGAAGTTATAGGAAATATAAACCGCGAGAGAGTTAGTTACGAAAGAATAACACAATTTGTTACCAATAGTCCGGCCCACACAAATTTGGTTCTCATACCCTTCAAAAAGATATTAAGTAAACTTCGAAAGGATGTTGAATTTTCAAAATCAATTGATAGGACTAATAACCCTTATTGGATAATAAGAAATCTTTCCGTGATAAATAAGAAAAAACTGTATTCAATTTTAGGAAATATTAAAGAAAGTGAAACCTAAACATAAATCCAAGAATCTTGTGGTTGTGGTACATGCGACAACTATTGAAAATATTAACGGTATTCATCAAGGGTGGGAAATCGAAGGGGATATCTCTGAGCAAGGAAAATTAGAGATAGAGTTAACAGGACATGCCCTAAGAGATGAATCATTTGAACTAGCTTTGTCTAGCCCGTTAAATCGTTGCCTTGTGACCTGCAAAGAACTAGCAAAATATCATCCAAACCTAGAATTAATTATAACCAATGGGCTTAGAGCAAAACGAAGTGGGATTTATTGTGGAAAACCCCGAGAGTTAGTTCATGAAGTTTTAATTCAACAATCCCTCCCGCTGTACTTATACCGGCCAGAAAATGGAGAATCGACAGTAGAATTACAGCAAAGAGCAGTTGATTTTTTTTTTAATTACATCCCCACATTACCCCAGGAACAAATATTAATTGTAACGCATGGGGGTATAATCACAGCCTTTGGTTTATATTTAAACAATCAACCGTTTGAGGATTATGACCTGCTCAAACCAGCTAAAAGTTCGATTACAAGAATAAAATATAATGATGAAAAATTTACTATTCTTGATTGGAATAATACCTCCCATTTAAAATAAAGAGGGCCGAATATTATAAAAACCCCATCAAAAACTTTTTATACTCTCTCAAAATAAGTTAGCGTTATGGAATTAATTTTAGTCAGGCATGGTGAAACATTTGAAAATATTACGGGGATCTGTCAGGGTCATTTAAATTCTCAACTAACTCCCACGGGGATTCAACAAGCACGGGAAATAGCTTTATTTCTCAAAGGAAAAAAAATTGATTATGCCTTTTCGAGCGACCTAGATAGGGCAAAAGACACTTTAATGGAAATTTTAACCTTTCATAAAAATATTAGTCCAATTTTAACTAAAGATTTGAGAGAACAGTCTAAAGGGATTTACGAAGGCAAATCAAACTTAAAAAGAAATGAAGACTTAGATAAACTAAACATACCCTATTATATATTCAAACCAGAAGAAGGGGAGTCCCTAATAGAGGTTTGGGAGAGAGTAATTCCCTTTTTAGAAAAAGTCATGAAAGAGTATAAAGAGTCCTGTGTATTAATAGTCGGTCATGGTGGGCCTTTGTCGTGCTTATTAACATATTTACATGATAAACCCATTGAGTTCTATAAAAATTATCTTCCTAAAAAGAATACTGCTCTTTCTATGGTGCAGATAGAAGGTAATAAAAAGACTTTTCATAAAATAAATTGTACGGAACATCTGAATTTATTGAATTCAACACTTAATTAACGCTTTCACCCGCAAATGCACAATTCTGCCAGCACCTGCCCAGCTTCGGTAGATAAAGGCTGCTGGGAGCAGTCTCTGTCTCCCTGAGTTTTGGGGCAGCCACTGTTCTTAACTTCAGTCAGATTAATAAAATTTGTTTTCCCGCCCGGAACCAGCAATTTAGCTGTAAAATGATACTTCTTGCCCCATTTGCCTAAAGTGTCTCCTAATAAAGAAGTAGCGCTTCCTTCCACAAACTCACACGTATGCATCCCACCACAAGTATACAAAGAATATCCATTTGGCTCGTCTTTAGTTTCATAGTTCAAGGCGCAATCTTCTAACAACTCCTCCCCAATTTGTGGCAAAGCCGCTGCGCCAAATTCTTGCACACAACCAGGATCGGTTACCGTAGTCTTAAACAATGCACCTAACGTGCTCGCAGCCAATCCTCGCGCCGTAAACACTTTCTTAGTTTTGTCTTCTTTAAATGCAAACTGCGCCATGAACAGCATTCCTAACGTTACGAGAATTACAATTACCACAATCCCAATCATTTCCATCTGTGCTTTTTTGTTCATTTCTCTTTTTCATTCCCACGGCAGGGAATATACACCCACTTCAATATATCCAAAACTGTACGGAGTTTTCTCCATATCAGTAACTTCATCTTTTAATGCTACCACAAACCAAGTGACTCCTAAATCGGGTGTGGAAGTTTCATTAAGTGGCATTTTTTTATCATACAAAGTATAATTTTGTCCATCAGGAGGATATAATTGCACTACTCTTATCTTCGCATATCCAAACAGCTTGAAATAGTAATCCTTCACATGAATATCAAATGTCTCATTAAGATGCCGCACTTTAGCCATATCCACACAATAATCTTCTAACTCTGCGTCTCCTCGAGTACAGGCTAATTCTGGAAGCGTAAATACCTCTAATGCCAGTTTAACTGCCCTGTCGTCAATCTGCTGGTAGTGCTCTTGTTCTATCGCCTGCTCAGTGTACTTGTAATAAAATATCAACCCAAATGCTACCAAGATAAAGAAGATGAATAGCACTCCAATAGTTTCGGTGATGTGCATTTGTGCTTTTTTGGAACGAAGTGCCATTTTAGTATAGTGGGATACAATCTCCTTTTTCAGCCAAGTTGGTATTAGCTTTTTTTAGTTTATCGGCGGAATCAATTAATTCGACGCATTTGGTGTATTCTAATTTACACATTTTTGTCTTTAACTGATGCATCTGCATACTTACCATTACATTTTCCTCAGCTTCACTCAAATAACTCTGGCATTGGCCGGTTAATCCCAATTCAGGATGAGCTTGGTAATAAGCAGCAATTTCGCCTAGTTTTCCACCTGGCTTTAAGCTAACTATCTCCACCCCCCCATAAACTTCATTAACTAATTCTAATCGCCTAAATGCTTTCTTCATGTTGCATTCGTACACTTTGTCATTTCCCGCAAAAACAGCTGCATATTTAGCGGCATCACGCTCTCCTCCCAGCGAGACAATTTGAACCGGATTGGAATTCAGCTGCTTCCAATGATCATCTTCTTTCTGGAAGAAATTAACCTGATTGGTTCCGGTAAAAGAAACTGCAGTTACTTTATTGTCGCCGTAGCCTTTTAATTTATCCAAAAGCGGCGGAGGTAAAAGGGCTTTAGGTTGAATTTTCCCTTCTACATCCACAATTCTTATTTGGAACGTCTTTCCGGGAGTAATATCTTCTAAATCAATAACCGCTTCGGCGCTGATGCTTTTCCTCTTATCGGTATTATCTTGAGTAGCGTTTAAGAATTCTTCTACAAACTCATCCTGCCCAACGAAGAAATACTTGGTTTTATCCGTAGTAATAAACAAAAAATCCATTGTTTTGTAAGGAAGTTTGTAAGGTAAACTCCATAGAATCATCCGTGTCCCTTGTAGTTCTAATGGTGCAAAAATAGCGTGCACTTCGTCTTCTTTGGGATTAGCATAGCCTTTCAGCCCGTAAGTGCTGACTTCATTATCACAGTCAAAGTAAAAGGTATAATCTGCTAATCCGCTTATATCCACAAAATCTTTAGTTTTTTCAGCCGCTCGGGCTCCGGCAAATATCTTATCCATGATGTTCATTGCCATCCGGCTTAAATTATCTTCGGAAGCAGCTTTTTGTTTTACTACAATTCCAGCGAAGAATAACAGGATTACTGCTCCTGCGATCAGCACATACACCCAATTAAATGTAACTTCAAGCTGGGCGCGTTTGGATGAAATCATGTTCAATTGGTTTTTTGATAAATTTGTGTGTGATCGCCTTTCCCTTCTAGAACTAATGAGAATGAGCCTTTTTTGATGGGTTCGCACAAGAAACCCTCTTCTACTTCATCGGCATCTTGATCGATACTAATTCGATACACTTTAAGTTGAGTCAAGCCTTCAGTTATTGGTGTTAGAAATACATTCTCATCTACACTGTCGTAGCCGTCTTTGGGATAGTTGGCTGGGTCAGCTTCAGATAATTTCTGAGCAGCAACTGCATCTTCCCACACTTTGCAAGCGTAAACATTCTCTTTACAAAGATCATCAATTTCCTCTGGAGTCGCTGGATATTCCATATTCACCAAACATATCTGTTCAAAGTTTCCCGGAATACGATACTTTTCCACCCGTACTGAGCCATATTCAGTATAAACTTTCTTAATGGAGCTTTCCAAATCCGTTTTAAACTGTACTAACTGCACCTGCTCTCCGCTCTGTAAGAAACTGTTAATGGCTTTGTATCCGAAAATCATTATCAATGCAAACGAGATGGCAGCTACGATATAGATGAACACTTGTCCTACGCCCATGGCTTTTTTGTTCATAATGGTTTTTCCTCTTTTGTGGTACAGATTTAACTGTTTGGTGAACTTAGCTTAACGAGATTAAGACAATTTTCTTTTGCTTCTGAAGAATGTGCTTTTTCACAAAGGGTTGAATCTTTTAGTTTGGCAGCAATCTCTTGATAACAAGCATCTTTAGTGGTAATTACATATTGGTCATTTTCCGTTTCTTGTATCTTTTCGCATAAAGAAACGTCTATTTTAGCAATGGCTGCACTTTGGTAACACTCATTCCGATAGTACCATTGTGTTTTAATTTTGGCACATACTGAAGGATCTTTGGTGTTCAAGCCCACATAATAATAACAAGACTCGGTTAGTTCAGAATCACTAATTTGATTACAAATAATCGTAGAGTTAGTTGCTGTTGCTACATCATTAAAACAGAGGTCTTTAGCACCTATATTATCTTCAATTTTAGCACAGCCAGCAGGATTGTTATTCTTCTTGGCTAAAGATTCGTAACACATCTGTTTATCATAAGAATCCCCTCCAAAGTCACATAAAGAAAGATTTCCGATGGTTACCCCTACGTTTCTATAACACCTATCTTTTTCATTTTGACTTTTTATTTTTTCACAAATTTCCAGAGTACCAGTAATTGCACCAAATGAAGCATAACATTCTCCCTTTTGTTCTTGATTAGGAATACTTTCACAAAGAGAAGAATCATTTAAAGTATGAGCAATAGCCGAGTAACAACTACTTTGGGTAATTTCATTTTGAATATTCCCACAAAAATTAGCATTGACACTATATTCAGCAATTTGGTAATAACATCCGTCTTTATCCTCCGGCGAGGTTAGAGATTCACAGGATTCTTTATACGCAGCTAGAGTCGTATGGCAACTACTTTTCAAATCATTTAAAATCAAATCACAGAGGCCCGCATCATCAGTAGAGATAGCAATATCGTAATAACAACGAGATCGAGTATAACTCTCTTTAACCTTCCCGCAAAGAGAAGCATCGGGAATTAAAAGTGCAAGAGAATTAAAACATTCATCTTTACTAATATCTATTTCCATACCAGTATCATCCATAGAAACTATTGAAACACCGATTAACTCACAAATGAGAGGATCTTCTGTAGCTATAGCAATATTCTGATAGCATGACATATTAAAGCCTTTAATCTTATCACACACTTTAACGTCTTTTTTAGCCAGAGCAACAGAATTATAACATTGGTCGGAGTGGATATAGTCGGCATCTTTATCTTGAATTTTGTCGCAAAGAGAATCATCGTGAGTAACATAGGCTACCCGTAAATAACAGACATCCTTTCCACTTTCATCTTTAATTTTTTCACATAAAGAAGAATCTTTTTCTCCCGCAGCAACAAACATATAGCAATCGTCTTTAAAGTCCAAAGCATCACAATTAGCAACACCGCCATTAATGAAGCTTGTTGCCATTGTACAAGAATCTTTCAGGCTCTGGCTTTGAATTTTATTACAACTCTCCAGATTCTTTTTATATACTGCATAATTTAATAAACAAGTATCTTTATTTTCGGAAAGGATGAACTTTTCACAGAAGGAAAGGTCAATATTTTCAGCAGGAGATTTCAGTAAATAATCTCGATAACAGCCCTCTTTATATTCTGGAAAGGAGATTTTATCACAATAAGTCAAATCTGATTTTACCATACTTAACCTAATCCAACACTGTTCTCTGATAAGATTATTTTTATAACCCTCACAAAGAACCTGTTTGGGGGGAGTTATTTCTTTAGAACAAGAAGTTAACAAAAACAATAATATTACTGCCAAAATAATACTAAACAAATACTTAGATATCATTTTCCATGCACCTCTTTCCTTTTCTTGCTCAGTTCTTTCAATTGGGAGAAAATATCTTTAGCTTCAGTAGTAGTTATCTCTGGAGCTTTGCCCTGCTTAGCAATTCCCTCTAACTTGGAAAAGATTCCTTTCTCCCCCGCCTTTAATCCGGATTTTATTTCTTCTTTATGCTCGACGTATTTCTGCGCCGCTTGCTGTACTTTTTCTATGGGAGAAGCTTTGCTGGATAATACTGGACCAACGTGAGGGATTTCAGTAGATTTAGAAGTAAACTTGCCAAATACATCTTCCCGTGATCTTTGCTTCAGCCGATCATCCCGACCTTGCCTGAGCAAAGTTAGTTTAGAACGCAACGCATTAACTACACCTTCACCTGCACTAGGTGTGATTCTAGAAGTAGATGTAACCGGTCCAGAAACCGCCCTAGTTGGGGCAGGAGCGTATTTGTAATAATAAATTAAATATCCGCTTCCTCCAAAGGTTAATAGCAAACCAATAATTAGCAATATCCATGCCACCAAATTCCCTTCTTCCACTGGAAGCAAAGTTTCCTCTTCAGAAGGAAGTTTAGTCACATTAGTCTTATTCTGTTCTGAGCCCAATTTTCCCGGCTCTATCTTGGGCCCAATCAGCTCTTTGATGCAGGGGTTAGTACCTAAAGTATATTCCTTATGATTACTCAACCCGTCTCCATCATAATCTTCCATTGAATCAGCAATAGTGTCTCCGTCAGAATCTTTCTTAGTGTAATCAAATTCGCAGTTTTCGGCATCATATTTCTTTTCCCAATCATCAGGCAAGCCGTCATTATCTATATCGGTAACAGTTTTATTCTGTCCAGTGAAAGTGTCATTGGAGGCGCAGCCGCTTTTATCCGCTACTTTTCCAGCAGGAGTGAGCAGGCACTGATCGCATTTATTTACAATTCCATCTCCGTCATCATCAACGATTAACACCGGCTTGGTTTCGGAAATATTCTGGCCTTTAGTATCAGCTACATAATAACATAACCAGCTTTTCTTGTCTACCGGAATAGCAGTTCCAGTGTAGCTTAACGTAGCATTACAGGCAGAAGTGGAAGACTTCCCATATTTGAATCCAGTGCATCCATTTTCATCTTCGCAATGTAATTCTACCACTGGCTGGTTCAGAGTACAATTATCGTTTAATAACATAGTCACTTTAGGTGCAGTTATATCCGCAATGCAAGCCGAGTAATTTTTGTAAGTGGCAGTAACGCCGTCGCTTTCTTTCATCCCGCCCCAATTTCCAGCCGCGTCTTGCGCTTTTACCTTAACCACATACTTGTGACCAACAATAAACCCGGAAGCATTAACACTTGATGCATTAACCCCCGAAGCATTGCCTCCGGAAGCATTAGCTCCTAAAATATTAATTCCGACAGGAGCCGGTATTTCTAATGGAAAGCTGGAAGGCAGGGTTCCATTCCCAACTAGAGTTGCTCCGCTCTTGGGTGCTGATAAAGATGCATTAATTTTAGGAATCGGAGCTTTAGGCACGGGAAGCTTAGAAGCATTGAGCAGTGATTTAGATGTATTAACCGCTGGAGCAGGCACGATATAATTTTTATCTTCCCCGGCATCATACAATTCATAATAATATCCGGTTACATTGGCATCATCAGTATATACAGATACACTTAGCTTGTCCTGGCCGCAGGTGCGGTTGCCGTCATTAATTTCTTTGATGGTGGGGGGAGTTAAATCTATAATGAAATCTATCGCTGCTTCCGCAACATGATCCCCCATAGCACACCGAACTAAAAATTTATGTGCGCCTTCGGGAAGTTTACTTAACACAGAACCGTGGAGCTTTCCTCCGGCACCGTCCATCTGGGTGTATGATTGATTAACATTCTCTCTGAACTCGCACAAGCCAGTTTTGCTGGTCTCTGCTTTTAAAGTCACGTCAGGAATAGTTACATACCCGCCGGGGGCAAGTGAGCTAGCAATAATATAGCCGACCGCAGTATAATCGACTGAGAAATTTATATCTTTGACATTGGATAAGTTCTCTGCTCCATTCTGGCACTGCACAAATAAAGAATAATCTTTCATGCCATCATCGCCCACGTCAGAAATTCCAAACTCGGCTTGATGAGTAATATTTAAAGTATTACTTTCTAAGCCGGGGAAAGGGAATTCCATAGTATAATATTCATTGCTTCCGGCACCTTCAGAATTATCGCTGAATTTGCATAACGTCTTATCATCAGTTACTGTAAACAGGTTGGTGAAAATTTCTTCTAGTACTAAATTGGGCTTAGCATAGGCTTCCGTAATTTCCGGAGGAGTGGGGTCATACTCTAAATTCATCTTTTTCTCGGGACCGATTTCATCTTCATGGTTCAGGCATTTAACATAAACGGCTTTGGTGCCGCCATCTTCAGCGTAAGAAGTTAATACGCTTTGGGGGAAATTTTCAAATAAGTATTTCTGTTCGCTGTTGAGCGGTTTCTTTTTATGGTCAGGCAGGCTCATATAATCAATTCCAGAAGTAAAGTCAAACCCGCATTCTTTAGTGGGTACTTTAGTAAAGAATCCCCAGTTAAATACCGGCAAGTTGCTGATTCCCCATACTTCTCCTTGGTAAAAATACGGGGGTGGCTGCTCTAAAGTTATTCCATAACCATCTACTACAATTTTTCCACACAGCGGAGAGAATACCATGCTATCTCCCGCATCGGTGGAATAATAACATATCTGGCTGGTTTCGTTTAACGCAACCGTTCCAGTGTATTCTTTATATTCGGGGCTTCCGATTAATTCGCATCCTACTCCGAGGCAATAAAAAGTCTTACTGCATCCAAAGCCGTCAGCAGTACATTCAAAGTCAATATTTACGGAGCTGATGAAATATTCCTCCCAGCCGTAATCAATCGGTTTTACTTCTCTCTTTCCTTCTTTTAGGGTTATCTGGGTGGTAGGCGGAGTGAAATCAACCGTAAAGTCAAAGTAATCTTCCATTACCTCGCCATTAAGAAGATCTGTGCACACAATTTTATGGGTTCCAGTATATTTTCCTTCAGTAAATCCAACTACAGTGTTGGTATAATGCTCTTTGCCTTCTTCATTTGGAATAAAATCAGTTATCTTTTCATTAGTATCAGCTAAGTATAACGCACAGATAGCGCCTACATCAGTATGAATCTTAAACACGATATCGGTAGCAGCAATTACTCCTTTAAGCGCCGGCTCGATAACATCAATGTTTTGCTCTAAGTCGAATACGTAAGTGGCATTTTTAGTGTTGGTGTTATCATGGTCGTCTTTACAAGTAACGTTTAAATCATATTTTACTCCAGTTAACCCTTCAAACTTAACTTCTTTTAATTCGGTTTCTCGGGCTACGGTTTGAGTTTGTACGCTTCCTTGAGGGACTATTGAAATCAAATCAAATTTACATTCTAACGGCTCGTCGATGCCTTCCAAAGTTATAGTTAAATCAGTAATATCGGCAGTAGTTTCTTGAGTATCTTTGATTTCAAATTCGGGAACTACATTATCTACAAACACAAACGTTTCTTGAAGGTCTTCCTGATTGAAATATTTGTCCTGAGAATAAAATTTTAATTTATAGGTGTCTCCTTCAATGCTTTGCCCAGCAAGATATTTTGAATTGATTAAATCTACGGTAAGATATTCTTCGGGGAGCTTTCCGGCATAGGGGACTTCAATGAACGCAGAATTCCCTTCATTATCTCTTACACAACTATCTGATGCAGTGGGGTCTCCTGAAGTTAAACAATATCCCAGTGCACCCATATCGCTCTGCTGATTCGCGTACTTATGATATTTATCATTCCCAAAGAAAGTGATATTGGGATGAGCCAAAGAAACAACGTTAACTCCAGCGGGCTCAACTACGGTTTTAGGTGGTGAGTTGTCCATACGGCAGGTATTAGCGCTGCCCACATCTGCAAAGGCTTCGCAGTCATCCACTTCATCTACATTCCCGTCTTTGATGCACTTGCCATCCGTTCCCGAGTTCCCTTCCCAGCGGCATCTCTTCCACGAGCATTTATCTTTAGAAGCAGTTATGTGCTCTGACGGATCTTTGTAAATTCCGGCTTCTTCACCTTCATCGCTGCCTACGCATTCCAATTTGCTTCCGTAGCTATAACAATTAGTGTCTTTAGTGGGGGCTTCGCCGCAGGATTGGCAGTATTTTAATCCCGCCGAAGCAAAACAGTTCCCTAAATTGGTGCATATTTGAGCCGTGCAAAAATAATTGTCAAATAAGCTGGCCGAGGGGCTGCATAACGAGCATTTATCATCTTTAGTATAATCTTTCTCCACACAATAGCCTGCTCCGGTTTCGGGCGTGACTAATCCGGGAAGAATTAAACCGTAATCTATGATGGGCTCTTCGTTTTGGGCAGCATTGAGCCAGGTACAATCTTTACTGAGGCAGCTGTTTACTTCGCATGCATCTTGGCTTTGATAATCAAAACAGCTATTAACTTGGGTGCAGGATTTGCATTGCTCTACTACGGTATTGGTGTATTCATAATAACAGTAATTAGCGGGCTTTGCTCCTTCAGCGACCATACTGCCATAACACATTTCTGAATTATAATATAATCCAAACGGATTTCCAAACAATCCGCACGAGCCCGTATTTTTGCATTCAGCTACGCCTTCAGCTACTCTAGCGCAATAATAATTTTCTCCGGTGCCGTCCATCTCGCCGCAGTCTTTGGAGCCAATTAATTTATTTCCATCGTCGCAGGTCCACACTTTTTTGCGCTCATCCGGAGTTTTGCCAAAGCAGAACGTTTCCCATCCAGTTAGCTCGTGATAACGCCCAGCACATAATTCACTGCCTAAAGTGATAGCTTGTTCGACCATATTTTTGGACAAGCCATAATCATAGACGGCCCAAATTTTATAGCTGTACGCCGCTTCCCATTCTACTTCAGTGTCAGTATAAGCGTTAGCCGTGGGGGGAAGAGGAATAGAGCTACACTCTTCTGCTTTACATTTCTCTATTCCATATCCTATCACTTCCGGACAAGGCTTGTTCCAGTTTAACTGCACTTCTTTCTTTCCAGGAACGGGAACGGCATAAAACGCTTCTACATCTTTCTGCTCATTAACGCCACCTTTACTGCATTCGCCCAGATACCTTACTAATAGCAAATTCTGTGAAAGGGTTTCTCCTTTAGTTAATTCTACTTCTATTTCAGCGTTGTAGTCCTGATATACAGCTGAAAGCTTATGGGTTTCTTTACCTTCAGTAGCTTTTACTTCCACACTAATCTCAAATTTGCCTTCGGGATAGATAGAAAGGCCTTTGAATATTCCATCAACATAAATCTTAGCTCCGGCGATAGGTTGGTCTCCGGCATCAAGCTCAGTATTATCATTGGAATCTAAATAAGTGGTTCCGGTTATGCCCTGCAAGGCGCTTTTTTCTAATTTAAAGTCTAACGTGGCAGGGACTTTTGCTTCCAAAGTGGCAGCCTGAATACTGGGCTTGTAGCCGATGATACTGGCAGTGAAAGTATAGGTTCCGGGGGGAAGAGTACTGGCAGAAAACTTACCGGAAGCATCAGCAGTAGTTTTTCCTTCAGTTACGCCCGTCCAAGACAGGGTTGCTCCATTTAGTGCTGCTCCATTGGTGTCAGTTATAGTTCCGGAAACTGAAGCCGTTCCCTCGGCGGTAACTAAAGTAAAATTATACGTTTTAGAAAGGTTTGAAGCTAACGGAATGGTAGCAGAAGCAGAAAGAAATCCGTCTTTAGTTGCTTTTACCAGATAAGTTTTGGGTGTGAGTTTAGAAAAAGTTACTTTTCCCGAAGAATCAGTGGTTTTTTCTTGAGCTTCTCCCTGAAGTACTATTTTAACTCCTTCAATCCCTTTCTCATTGCTATCTTTAACAAAAATGGTTAAGTCAGAGGGAGTAATTTGAAGCTTACAAATGGTCTGGGCACAGAGGTTTAAGTTCATCCCAGCAGAATTATCAAAAATGATTTTTTGTGAATCAGTAACTCCATTTAACGCTGCCTGCTTAGTGCATTGATATTGGTTCAAATTAAACTGGCAGAAATCTTTAGCTCCTTTAGTGGGGGTGAATTTGCAGCAGCCCGGATTACACCACGCCTCATACTCCTCGGCAGGCACTTCTAAATCTGAGACTCCTGCTCCGGCTAACTGCTGGCATTTGCCCCAAGTGTGGGTTTTGCAGTCAACTTTACAGGTTATTTCTTTGCAATCATCGATATCGCTGCAGTCAGAGCCAGGAATAAAGTGTTGGTCAATTTTACAATCAGGATATTTTACACAATCCGCTTTAGCTTCATCTTCTAAAATTCCGCCTGATGCACAATATAAATCCTCGCTGGCTTTGGAATAAGTATAACAGCCGTTTACGGCAGCATTAACGGGGTTGAACGCTAACGGAGCTAAAAGTATCAAACATAAAGCTAAAACTACGTAAAACATCCCTCTTTTTTTACTTGTCATCTGATACCCCGAATAAAACCTTAATCGTTTATAAATGTTCCGAGCCCGTTTCAGGAGAAAGAGAAAGGGATTTGAGGTATGTTGGATCAAGAAGTTATTTTCCTTTGGCCACTTTTTTTAACTCTTCCAGAGCTTCGTTGCGCTTAGAACTAGGCTTAGTAGAAGTTAATGGAATTTCAGCAGAACCTGACTTTGCTGAGGGCTTGGCAGTAAGCTCATTTAAGCGCTCTAATGCTTTCTTTTCTGGCTTGGGTTTAGGAGCAGGTTCGGCGTGCTTATTCTTCCGGGATAATTTCTTCAACTTAGTAAAGATAGTTTCCGGAGCCTTTTCCACGGTTAAGCCGGTTTCCATCAAGAATTCCTCGCGTTGCTTTATTTTAACTTTGCGCCCATACTTTGCTGTAAGCGGCTTCAGCCTTTCTTTTATCAAATATTTCCACAACGTTTTGGAGAAGCTGTCATCGTCTTCAGGTTTCGGTGGGCGCGTAACGTCTTCTAATTCCTCTTCTGGTTCTGGGGATAATTTACTTAGGTTGAAAGAAATGAGCTTGCGGTAATAAAATATTATTCCTCCTACGATTACCACTAACAGGAATACTAAAAACCAGCCTAATCCGGAAGAGTTAGTTTCAGTTTCGTTAGTATCGGTAAGATTGGTTTGGGAAATATTTTTGGTGCTGGGCTTGATGGGAACATTTTCTTTCTCTAAGGGTGAGGTTGCAGTTGCACATGAATCAGCACATTGTTCCTCATCAGAAATTCCAAAATTAAATTGAACGATATTTTTATTCTTGGCTTCTACTTCGCACAGCCATTTGGAGGGTTTGTATTCACAAAAATCGCCTTCAGAATAAGAAAACTTGCAGCAGCCGGGAGAGCACCATTCTGCCTGCTCCTCCTCGGGAATTATTCCGGCAGAACATTCTTCTACGAAAGTTTCGCTGCAAGAGCTTTTGCACAGGACTTTCTGGCAGGAAGGGAAAGCAGAAGTATCATCACAAGTTCCGGAGGAAAAAGCAGCTTCGAGAGTACAATCTTCATACAATGAGCATTCATCCTGCGCTTCTTCAATGGAAATGGTTTTACAATATAATGGGCTATCAGCGTAGGTGAAGCAGCCATCTTCGGCTAAAGCAAAAGAAGCAGAGATTAATACTGCGAAAGGTACAACCCAAAAGAGTATGTTGTGTTTCATTTAATTATCTCCTTTGCATTTTCCACCGTCACATTTCCCACTGAAAAAACCATTAAAGTTGGAGTCGCAGGTACTTCCATCATGGCCTGAGCAGCCGCAGACGAAACCCAGCTCTTTTCCGTCGCTCAGGAGTTGGTTATTTTTTGCTCGGGCATTTATCATTTCTGTTGGCGCATTGTTATATTTATCAAGGCTAACTACGCTTTGAGATGATGGACAAAGTTTCTCA
Source organism: Candidatus Woesearchaeota archaeon (assembly GCA_016214025.1). Lineage (GTDB taxonomy): Archaea > Nanobdellota > Nanobdellia > Woesearchaeales > GW2011-AR9 > JACRPH01. Next base: position 22,934 of record JACRPH010000003.1, on the reverse strand, counting down.
CATCCCATCTTGCCATAACACCAGCCTTTGTCCGGAATTAATCCAAACGCGGGAAGCCCTTGACATTTGGAGGAGATACCATTGCATTTATTCTTATTGTTTTCCCCGCAAGTAAGCTTATCGTCCCATAATTCCCCGGCTGGGCCGCCTTCACACACATTTCCTCTGGTTCCGTCGCACAGCTGCATTTCTTTTTCCAGAACATAACCACCATAATTCTTTTCTAATTTTAAGTAATCGGCAATTACACCATAACAGCCCGGAGCCGGATTAACAAAACAGGGATTCTTAAGATCATTCTCGTCGACCAGCTTCCAGCCGCCGGGATTTTCAGGAACACCAATACAACAAGAGTGAGTAGCTTCCAAAGGATTGAATCCAGTGGTAGTTCCGGTTTCTTTTTGGTCAAAAGTCCCATTTCCCAAGGTAAAGTTATAATCCAAGAATTTGTAGATGTGATAAGGGTACGCAAACGGCCGTTCTGGATTCTTATGTGGAACACAGGGTGCAACATATACTGGAATTTCTACCGACTTAGACGCGTTCAGGTTGCTGCAATAGTCCATGGAATAAGATAAGTTAAGTAAACCATTGGTTTGCCCTAAGCCAAAAGTATTGTCAGGAAACAAGCCAATTATTTCTGTTGGTGCACCATAAGAAGCTAATTTGCACTTTTTACCGGTTTTGAGCGGGAAACTGTAACAGCCATCAGGACTTATGGGAATCTCTACTGAAGGAATTTCGTATCCAAAGGCAGTAATTCCGTCGTCATTGGAATAATTCAAAGTTATCTGCGGTGAAGCATTTGGAACTAATGAATCATTTGGAAGAATTAAGTTAATGAAAGCAGGGTCTTCAGGGGATACAATTGCCACGCCGCCGCTCATCCCTTCAATATCGGCATATGGTGAGGAGAAAGTTACATTTACTGTAAGTGGTCTATCTACCAGCACTCTTACCGTCTGCCAGTCGCTTAAGTTGTGTTCGTCAGTGGCGTTGGCAGTAAAGTTGTACCAATTTTGTTGAAGCAAATCTTTAGATACATATAAATTAGAGTTATTTATCGTCTTCTTACCACCCGCTGCTCCAATCCAAGAAGCAAGAACTTCATTGAAGCTATAATTAAAACCGTCTTCATCTGGATCCAAAGCATTCAAGGTGATGTTTATTTCTCCCAATGATGAATTATCTCCTTCGATAACTAAATAATCATAGCCTAACGAAGGACAGGCGAGTCTTTCTACATAATCCAGCGCTGGAGGCCGATTCTGCCGGGCAATATGGAATGAATAATCCACCGGCTTATTTAATACGCTAAACATTACCGGGGTGAACTTAAAGAAATTATCTCCGTTAGATGTTTCCTGCTTTTCCATCTGGACTCCTAATGAAAGATAAGTGTCATAATACCCAAATTCGGGGCTTTCTAAGAAACTTTGGGTATAATTGAAGTTTACTTTAGTGTAATCCTCTTTCAAGGGGCGAGCTACGGCAGCGTCGAGCAGATCATTAAATCTCGACGGATAAAAGAAATCAAACTGAGTTAATTGAGAAAATTCTTCTTTTCCTATTTTAAGCTTTAACGGAAAGTAAACCTTAACATTGATTCCTTCTTGGATGATATCTACAGTTAAGTCTAGCTTTTTAGTCACTAATTCGGCATTTTGAGAGATGTTACTCTTAGTAAAGTTTTCTACACACCATAACGTGCGGTTAATCAAGTATCGCTGTAAGTCTTCTTCTAGGGTGCTTTCTTTTAGTTCTAAAATGCCAAAGCCCACTTTAAGGTCAGGGTGCTTATATCGGCAAAATTCAGTAGGGGCAGTATCATTGTTACAGGGATAGGCATTCTGAAATGAAGAATATTCTTCTCTACTGATGCCGAATAATACCCGTTCCCCATCATAACTGGCTCCGTTTTTTCCTTCTGCATAAGGTTTAGTTCCGCCCGGCTGATCTTCCCAGATTCGGCCTTGTTTTCCCAGTAGAATCAAGCCATTTTCTAATTCATCTTCCAAACAATCTTCCACGTACAGGCGCATGGCTTCTTTCTGAAATAAATTAGAAGTAAATTTGGTTTGTTCAGTTTTAAGTTGCTCCTGTTTAACGGAGCCGGTTAAGTACATCATAGAAAGGAAGCCAAACAGCAGCAATATCCCTAGAATTATGAATATAGTTACCTGTCCTGAGCTGCCGAACGACCTCTTTTTTGACATTTTATATTAATTTAACTCCATCTTTTAAGATGCTTTTTATTAATGGTTTTTTCTTGGTTTTATAAAATGATTTCTTTTCAAAGTAATGTACTTTAAGTTTCAGTTGATATTGTTGTTCCAATTTTGCAGTTAACTTACTAATGGCTGCTTTACCAAGCTGACTTGAGCATAAAACAGCTATGTCCACATCGGAGTTCGCTTTATACACTAATTTGGCATAGGACCCAAACAAAAATACTTCAACTTTTTTCACCAAAGATAAGCCTGCGGTTAAATCTAATAATAGATAATAAACGTTTAAAGGCAGTTCTCTTAATTGCTTATATTGTTTAGAACATAGCTCCAATAAAGGTTTAATATTGTCATTCTCAAAGTTTAATCCATAATAATTTTTGGTACGGGTGATTGTTCCCGAACTAAGCAAAAGCAACAGTGCTTTGTCCAAAGGCACATTATTTAGTCTGGTTCTGTTTTTTATTTCAGTGCGGTTAAATCGAGAACCGGGAGAGATGCTGAATAAAGAGAGAACCTTAAAGCAGTCTGGGGTGAAAATCTGGCTGATCATGTGGTAATCCTGCCCCTAGTAAAATACCCCTTTTTTACCATTTTTGTGGTAATAAATAGTTTTACTTTAAATACTTTACCCTATTTGGGGTATTTATTTTACCACTCTAATCCCGCTAATTGTAACCTATTCTGAGGATAAAGAAGCAGTAGAATTAGCACTACGAGAGGAAAAAGAAGGGAAGTTATTATCTAAAGAGCAGGTGTTTGGGCAATAATGGTCTTGTTTTCATCATTAGTACAGTTGCATATGCCCATTCTGGATTTCCTGCATCACCTTTACTTTTTTTGTCGCTATTGACTATGAATTATCTCTCTGGCGGCATAAATAAACTCTTTGCACATTTTAGTTGTATATAAAGTATAAAACCCTTTCCGATGGAGCGTGTGGAGCACTTGGAACTGCCTAATAATACAGTGAAGTATAACTTCGATTGTAGCCACAAAGCTTAAGAATTACGCTTATTTCTAAAGTAAAGTGGTCTTTTCATATAAGCCTTTCGAAATTAAACTGCTAAAAGTAGGCAAAATATCAAAGCACATTACGAAATGCAATGGTAAAGAATATCCTAAGTCAAAGTTATACTTGCATTCTTCATTAAATGGTCTGCACTATGAACTGTATGATATGGGGAACGTAAGCTTACAGGAGTGGCATGGAAATATCAAAGGAAGAGGAATTCTAATCTTCTTACCTAATAAACCAAGAAAAAAGAAAGAAATTAGGATGTAAAATTAGTTTTTAGTGAGCGAAGCGAACTTTCTTGAATATCTGCTCGTTTTTGTAATAAACTGGACTCTTTCGTCATCTGTAATAAATATTGGCGCAGGTGAGCCATTGACTTCCATCGCGTTTCTTATTTTTCTAAATCCCGTATTCTTTCCTTCTGTAAGCTTTAATTCCTTTAAAAAATCGCCAATTCGCCCAGGCGTTTTAACAGTTAAGAACATCTCATTTCTTCGTTTCCAAGAACTTCTTGTGCCATCATGTTATTCCAAAGAAGCATTGCAGAAGCCATTGCTCCGGGTTCATCTTGTTTCGCCAGCAGATGGAGAATATTTTTCTTTGACATATTGAGAAAAGTATCTGCTGCTTCACGTGCACTCTTACCACGAAGGAGAGCAAGTGCTAATTCATTGGAAGGTTGGAGAAAGAGCTGTGCAACTTTATCTTTTAATGGCGTGGTCGTTCTACTTGTATCTGTCCAGAAACTAAATGGCTGATTGTAGCCGATGAAACAGCCATCTTTCTGCGTGCATGCTTTTCCAAGTGAAGCCGCTGCGCTACACGCTCTGGCATAGGTTAATTTTCCTGTAAGAAGTTGGTGGTTCTCTCCCTCTTGAATAAGATACTCTTCTTCCCCCTCAATTTTGTCGCCATAAATTGTAATTTCATCGCCATGCGCATTAAAGAGAAGCAGCGGGGGGTTTTGCTTTTGTATGCTTTCTTCCAGAATATTTCTCCGTAATCTTGGACGTTTTAACTGACTCATCAGGATATTTTTCTCTTCTGCAAATTTTACCAATTCTTCAGCATAGCAATAAAGGTAAGCAGTGGCATCATCATAGTTCGGCATGGTAATGATTGTTTTCATTCAGATAATGTCTTGGAGAATTCACCGCTGGCTAATGCTTTCATAAAATTAAGCTGCATTTTAGCAAAAGTCACCCCAATTTGATCCTCTTTTTCTACGTGTTGTCTCAATTCTTCTTTGGTAAAAGTGCCCTCATTACCGATAGATAATTTAAAGTTAGGGGGAATTGTGTCTAATCTCCAAAGTACAATTTTTTTCAATTCACGGGATATTTTTTCATTCATAGGACGCCTAATTCTTTAAGGATTAGTAATATTTTTTTTCCTGTCGCTGATTCACTCTTAATTTCTATAGTAGCAGCAATCCAGGTGTAAGGTTTCTCATCTATAACTGCTATAACCTCTTCTGATTTTGCTTTTTCCGGGAGATTAGCAAATGCTTTCAGAAACTTTGTTCGGAGAATGGTATAGTCGTCACCTGTCATCAAGAGCTAAAATGAAGTGTTTTTAATAAAGCTTTCGTTGAACAAATTCTTCTTTGTGATTTACACCTTTCAGGGGAGTGTGGTATTTATAGTAAGTGACATTAATTTTTATACGTCGTGTCACTTACTTATTAGGAGATGACATACTATTTTGTATAATTATTTATGTCATCGAGTATAGCTACGGTGCTCACGCCAGATCCACCGACTACGATTAAGTTTTGTGCTTTGTAGTCAGCCACTTCGCTATCCAGCTTGTTTTAATAGTTTTTTAGCGGCTTGGTCAAAATCAGATTCAAACAACTTATCTTGCACTACTTTATATCTTTCAAATTCTGTTTCTGCAAATTGTTTTGCGATCTCAGCCGTTACTGTTACGGTATTAGTTAGAATATCTTTCTCATTGAATTGTAAAAATGCATCTAATTTAATGACCCAGTCTTTCATGGTCATTATTTTCCGATTATTTGCCTGCATTTCTGCATAATCCAAGTACATCGAAACAATGCGATTGAGTTGGCTGAGTTCTTCTTCGTTTAAATAATTTTTTGCAATGCTTACATCAAATTTCCGTATTTGTCCTTTAGGGGCATTTTTCCAGTTAGTCAAACCCATGTTTTGTTTTTCACTATCAGCACGAGAGTAGATAATTTCGGCTGCGGTTTGGCGGCTGATTGCCCAATGCAGCTTATTTTGTACAATTGCAAAAAATCGTTGTGTAATTTCACTGTTGGGGTCATAATCTGCACTGCATTGGGCATAGATATCAGTTATTTTTTGATAAAAACGGCGTTCGCTGGATCGAATATCTCTTATCCGAGCTAATTGTTCTTCAAAGAAATCTTTCCCAAACACATTATTCGGATTTTTGAGTCTTTCATCATCCATAGTAAACCCTTTGATAATATACTCTTTGAGCTTTTCAGTCGCCCAGATGCGAAATTGGGTTGCTTGTGTCGAATTGACTCTGTATCCTACGGAAATGATGGCATCGAGATTGTAATATTTGGTTAGGTATTTCTTACCGTCTTGGGCAGTATGTTCCAAAATGGAACTAACTGACTGTTCTATCAATTCTTTGCTCTCAAAGATGTTTTTTAAGTGCTTGGTTATTGCAGGCCTTTGTACACCAAATAACAACGCTATTTTTTCCTGAGTGAGCCAGATGTTTTCGTTGTGCAGAAATATTTCCACTTTTACTTTTCCGTTAGGGGTAGTGTAAAGTAAGAACTCTCTAGTTTCGTCTTTTATGGCAAGTTCTTTGGTCATTTTTCAAGAGCATCTTTACATTTTTCCATAATAATCAAATTTTTTACCCAGCTTACTTCTGCTACAACTGAGACTTCTACTACTGGTGCTAAATTTGACCGCGGTCTCCTCATGTTACTGATGCAACACACCGACTACTATTGTATTTTCTTCTGGGCATCCCCGAATAACGACAGAGCTAAGTAATTGTTAAACAAAAAAAGAACATAATCTTTGGCATCGGGCGAAGTATCAGTTCTTAACTTAGATATGTTCCGCTTCATAAGCGACTTTGCTTTTTCTACCGATTCTTTTGCACTGTTGCCTTTCAATAACCTCTTTAGGGTGTTTAATATTCTCTTTCCTAACACTGTTTCATTGCTTATTTCTTCATAAGCTAAATTCCAGTTAATGGGCTGATTGTTTATTACCGCAATGGTGGTTTTTCTCTCTCCTAAAGGCAAACCAGAATATACCTTGAAGAAGAGTTCTGCATCTTTTATCATAAACAAGGAATTGATTGGCTTCTTTAAAAATGTTTCTTTAGAAAAAACTTAAAAAATAAAGAAAAAAAGCCTTAACGGCTTATTCAGTTACAGCTGGTGTTTCTGCTGAGGTTGCAAGAGAATTTAGCTATTTTTATTATTTGTTTCTTTTCCGATTCTTTTCTTTTTAGTTAAATCCAAGTAATTTTCTGGAGAAACAACTTTAATTCCGAATGTTCTTTCGGCATCCCGGCGAGCTCTTCCAGCAACGGTACCACCCTCATTGGCTGCTTCTAACCCTTCTGCAAAGCCATCGGCATCTTTTTTACGAGTTGCTTCAGTAGTAAGCCTTTCACCAAGCATTGAAAAGATAAGCTCTAAGTCCGTCATGTGATCTCTCAGATTTTGATTTTTGAATTTTGGTTCAAGCCCTTTTATCTCCTTGTGAATCTTTATGGGTACTCCAAAAGTAGCCTGAGAAATTTCATTGGTTAAAATGGCGTATTCTCTCTGTTCTTCAATGCCTCTCTTTTTCCATTCATCAGTTAATTCCTGCCTTATGGCAATCCCTCTCAACCGCTTATCAATCCAGCTTTTAGGGTAGCCTTTAAGCTCATAATATCCTTTAGCCCGATCCTGTGCTAATTCTGGATTTTCAATTTCTTGGATTCTCTCATAGCCAACTTGAGCCAGCCATCTTTTGAATGGTTCGACTTTGGGAGAGGGGATAGATTGGACTATTCTAAACATGGTTTCTGTATTGGCACTGTCAGTTTCCCTAAATTTACCATCTTCTGCGGGCATTTTCAACTGTACGATTTTATCGTACGATTCAAATCCTTCTTCCAGAAGCTTAGCTTTTAAGTCAGACCAGTACCTTTTTGGTATGGAGCTATCAGTTAAAACGGCTACAATGTCTATAATGGAGAAATACCATTCATCTTTGTGCCATAATCTACGGATATTCTTGCCTTCAAAGACAATTAAAGCGTTTTCTGAGTTCATTTTTCATCAAACCTTTCCATAAATATAGTAAGTGACATTAGTTTTTGTACAAAATGTCACTTACTTATTAGGAGATGACATACTCTTTTGTATAAAAATTTATGTCATCGAGTATAGTTGCTGCTATTTTTGAAATTCTGTTCATTATTTTCACTCTCTGGGACTCGTGATATAGCCTCCGGTTTTATCAGGTCCGACTTTTTTAATCCTGCCTTGGTTTATTAATTCCTGCAAATATCGTTTTAGTGTTCCAAGAGGAATTTTCGTGCTTTTTTCAATATCTGCCCTTTTACATTTTGGATTCAATCTAATAAAGCCAAATATGATCTCTGATTTAACTTGTAATAAACTGGACTCTTTCGTCATCTGTAATAAATATTGGCGCAGGTGAGCCATTGACTTCCATCGCGTTTCTTATTTTTCTAAATCCCGTATTCTTTCCTTCTGTAAGCTTTAATTCCTTTAAAAAATCGCCAATTCTTCTATTTCTATATCGTTTAGAAATTACGATAGCATCGTTAATATTGTCTTTATTCAATGGAGGAAGAGGACCAGGGTAACTAATGATATCTATTCGGTCGAGTTCAATTCTTACTTCAATCGGAGCATCTATTTCATAACTCTTATGATAAACTGCATTAACTAATGCTTCTTCAATTGCAGTATATGGATATGAAAAGAATCTTACGGCTTGGGCTTTATTTGGCACTTTGATAACTTGTTCTTGTATTACTGTATTTTTTATATACTGCAAAGCAGATATGATTTGATTCTGAATTGGCCCTAAAAACTTCTCTTCTCTAAATTTATCTCCTATTTTATCTTGGAATACTGTAATCTCTATCCACGGCGTTCTAATGTATCTTTCCGGCTCATTAGAGAAGAATAACAGCCCTATGTTTTTGGGCTTTATCATTTCATTAGGACCTTCAACAATATTAAGGCTTCTGCAAAGCTCATTAAAACTTAATAAGTTGGCATCTAATTTCGAATTAATATCATGCAAATATGATTTGATCAGTCGTAGATTTAAATCACTGAGCGATGCTTTTTGGTTTATTTGATCATCATAAGGGATCTGGTTGGACATGCTTATAAGTTCTTTTTCTTCGTCTCTATTTGCAATAACCGTTGAAGCCGAGTGCCTGATGTAATATTTATACTCAAATCTGCTTCCTAATTCTTGGGGTGCTTTATACGGCCTTGCAGGTCCGCCAGGGCAGTACAAAATTAAAATATTTTTCTTATTGTATTTTGTTGGCTCAACAATAGGATAATACGGCAGTTGAATCTTATTGGACAATTCTACTATTTTTTTCATAATTGAATCGATTTGGGTTTCAATTATCCCAATTATCCTTTTTTTGTCATCAACGCCAATAATGATATAGCCTCCACCCCAATTATTGAAATCATTGGCAAAGGCGCACATAGTATGAATTATCGCTTCGGGGTTAAATCCTTCTTTTAATTCAATTCTTTCGGATTCGATTAAGTGCTCTTCAATTAATTGTTTTGCGTTTATTGGAAGTGGCATTTTATTTCTAGATATTATTCCTCTCTTTTAAATACTTTACTAACTCGGGAAGTTTGGCTAAAATCACTTGAGAAGAAAAACTAAAAAAAATAAAGAAAAAAAAGCCTTTATTGGCTTATCCTGTGGTCGTTGCTGCAGGTGTTTCTGCTGCTACTGCTGGTGCTTCTACTTTAGCTACGGTAGTTATGCTTCCACTGGCAGTCTCGATGTTAACTTCTTTGCCCGATAAGTCTTTCCACTTGTTAGCTACAAACTTGCCTGCGGCTCGGGTGTCATCTCCGGTATATCCGGCTACTAACATCGCTACTTTATCTCCGTTCTCGAACAGCTTCACTAAGCCTACTCCGGCGGTAAATCCAGTGGTGCACTCCGCGGGGTTGCCCAATAACGAAGCCGCAATGGTGTTCACACAAGGCCCACCTACAACGATTAAGTTCTGTGCTTTGTAGTCAGCCACTTCGCTATCCAGCTTGGTAGCATCGACAATAGCTACAGGTGTCCAGGTGCCTTCAGCAACAGTTGAAGTAGAGGCGCCACTTCCCATCACATAGAAGTTACCATAGGATTCTTCTCCGTGATACTCCATTTCTATAGTGTCTTGGTCGGGCTCTTGGTCGAACAATACTTTTGTTCCGAGTGCGCTAGTCACGTAATACGTGTACTCCTCAGTATCGGCAATTTCGTAACCAGTACCTGCTCCAGCTAAAGCACTAACTTCTACATCGCCAGTGCCATCCATAGTTATGTTTATCAAGTTACCATTTGCAAGAACAGCATTGTTATTTTCTTCTTTACCATACAAAATCCAGGTTGCAGCTCCGGCGGTAGTGTTAATTGTATATCCCCCTCCTGATTGAGCAGCTCCTGCAATAGGTAGGTAAAAAGTCATCCCTTCGTCACTTATCACTCGGTCAAAGTAAGTGGCAGCTCCACCAGTAAGGTTAACCACATTAGTAGTTTCGTTAAAGCTGTTAATGGTTAAAGTTGCACTGCCTACGCTGAACGTGTCTGCAGCCTTTTTATCCTCCCACTTAGCACTACTCACACTATCTTTGAAGGTTACTCCGTCAGTAGTGTCTATTTTAGTTATTTCTAGTAGATAAGACTCTCCCGCAGTAGCCCCACTCGAAATATATGTCACCACCATATTCTCATGACTCGTGGCGTTCCATACTGTAGTTGCAGCAGCACCAGCCACCGTCTTCAACCCTTCATCAGAATCTGCTCCACCAATCAAAGTAAAGTTCACCTCATTTGTGGAGGCCAATAACTTAATCTCGGCATTTCCTGATTTAATGGGTATGTTCAACGCCATCTCATCATCACCATTATTCTCTATGGTTATCTTTTCTTTGGCGGCGGTGGTAAAGCCTTTGTATGCAAACGAAAATCTATCGGCTACGGGGAACACTGCGCTGCTCGTTTCAGTTATGAACATATCATCATCTGGAGCCCATGTTAAGACGATATCACTCATGGCTATATCAGATCCCGATGCTGAGGCGGTAACTGCTACTGTTACTCCATCCACGTCTTCATCATCTACTTCCAACTCGTCGCCGTTCTCTAAGACTAACTTTTTAGCTCCTAAGTAGAATTCTGCTCGGTCTGCAACAGACTCTTTGCTGGAGGTCAAAACTTCTTTCACTGCAATCAAAGTTCCATCTTTAAGCTTTCGGGTAATTCCTTCGGCAAGGGTAGGAGTAGCTTCTCCATTCACTATAAACTTAGCTCCATCATCCGCATCTACAAAAGTTACTTCTACTTTGTATTCTTTCCCACCAATCGTAAAAGTCTTACTCTCTCCTAACAACAAAGTGTCTTTCAAAGCTCCGCCTAACAAAGTTAAGGTTATGTCCGTGGAGCTGTTAGTGGCATCAATAACATCATAAGTTGTTCCTAGAATACTAAGGGAGGTGTCTTCAAAATCAGGCAGAGCCCCAGAAGAACCCGCATCACTTAAAGGTTGGGTGGTAAAATCTACCGTGTAAGTTATAAAATCAGTTCCTTTAGTTAATTTCATTCCTAAAGTTGGCTCTTTATCGTTGTAATCTGTGTCTGAGAACAACGCAAATTCTCCCACTCCAGACTCAAATGCCAATTCCTGTTCAAAGTCATATTCTAAGCCTTCATCATTAATGTAAGTTCCTTTAGCTAAAGTAGTGGGCAAATCCTCAAAATCTAAGTCAACTGCCTGTATATCACTAAAAGCATCACCTATATTAAAGTTGTCAGTGCTAGTCTCAATTTTCTTAGCCTCTCCACTCACCGTCGTGGTAGCCGTCTCTGCTGCCTTCTTATATTTCATCCCTGCCGCAATGTCAGTCATAGCCAAGTTATCAATTGGCTTAGCATTCTCACCAACTACCATATAGCCATTGAAAGAGCCGTCCTTCACCAAGAACGCCGGATAATCTTTCAAATCAGCGGCCATAGCACCCATAGCCGTGGCACCCAGCATTAATGCTCCCGTGCCTAAAGCAAACAATCTTTTTGCATATCTTTTTATTTCCATTTTTTCTCAACCCTCCTTTTAATTATACCGTTCTCCAGCCGTTTCCACCATCCCAAAAGTTCCGAAAGAAACACCTTGCCGGTGCCACTTTTCGATTTTAGAGACGGCGGCGTAAGCCGAATTAATCAGTATTACCACCCCTAACCCACACACCGTTTATAAGCCTTTCGCAAACCCCTGCTAAATGCAGCGTTCATTTTCCCCTAGAACGGCTGTAACCCCAAAATTTGCGGCATTCAGCCGTTCACTATACCTAAATAACAAAACCTAAAACTAGAACTTAGTTCGCCGTAACGTTAACTGCAATCTACCTGCAGACGTCAACCCACATCACTTAACCACTCCAAAATAGTTTCAAAATAGATTGCATTTAACGGAAGAGTACTGGAAAGTGGGGCATTATTCTCATCTAAAAACGCCCCCACTCAACACATAATAAGCCCCCCTATACGAACCAACTTTCTGAATATATTTGAATTTGATGAGTTCATTAATATCTTTAAGTGCTATAGGCAAAGAAACCTCATTGATATTCGCATACGTTTTTGACTTAATAGTCTTATTTTGTCTTAAATAATCTAAAGCGTTAAGCTGTCGAGAATTTAAATCTTTTAACCCTTCCACTGGTTTGATGCTGCCTTTGGCATTTCTAAGAGTTACGACAAAAAATCCCCCTTCAAAATTAAACTCTGGGTCTCTAAGTCCGGCTTTCCTCATTTCATTTCTCATTTGAGGAATACCTAAACCCAATCCCTCTACATAATGACCTTCTCTTAAGATACGATATGTTAATGGATTGCGTCTTACCGATCGCTTTCCAAAAAACTCTTTAGTTAGTCCTTGCGGCAAGCCCCCGGGATTAGAAATTTCTATTCTGTCTTCAAAGAGATTTATCTGAATAGAATCATAACTATAATAATCTCTATGGGCTACGGCATTTACAATTGCTTCTCTTATTACAGATGTAGGATATTCTTCAATTTCAATACGTCTTGGAGAATTCTCTGGAATTATAAACCGTTTAGAGATATTCTCTCTAATAAACGCGATAGTTTGCTCAATATTCTCCATGGGATCAGAACGAAAATCTCTTTGTACAACTATGTTTATGGGTTCTGTTCCTGAGAAACGAACTATTCGTACTTCGCTTTGAGGATGCCAGCGATGAGGTTCCTTAGCAAAAAACAAAGCTGCAATGTTTTTAAGCTTTAATTTCCCATTTAACTTGCCAAACATGTTGCTAATGATGAACTCTTGGACATTGTTTGCTTTTAAATAATCTGGTTGACCTCTTTTTATGAGATAAAGTTTAATTCGATTCTCATCAAGATTTTCGATTTTTGCTTCTGAATCCTGCTCATCAAAGCATAAGATTTGTTTATTTTTAAGAAAATCAAAAAGCTCCTGACCTTCAAGCTTATGGGTAGTACTTCCAATTCTCACATAAACAGCACCATTATAGGTGTGAGCATTTTTGTCATTGGCTTTATTGATTTCAACTAGAGCAATTTTCTTATCCTCAATGATATGAATTGTGGTAGAAACAGGGGGGGAAGAATGAATGCTTTGACGCGCATTAGCAATATCCTGCTGAAGTTTGTCAAGATTACACTGTAATCCTTTTATCTCTCCTTTTTCTGATACGCCAAGGATAAGAAATCCGCCGTCAGTGTTAGCTAAACCGCAGATTATTTCAGTCAGTTTATGCCCATTGGGACAACCTTCTTTCAACTCAACTTCCTGCGTTTCTCCGTTTTTGATAAGAGCTAACAGTTCTTCTTGTTTCATTTTACTTTAACCTTTGATAGTAACTTTAAGTAAGTTTAAGTAAACCTTAAGTAATATATAAGCTTTTCGAGTTTTGGCACGACCATTTTGAGTTTTTCCAACAAAAAAGTAGGGTTCTTACACCTCTTCCTTTTCATTACCGGCAGCAACTCGTATTCTTGACCCCCACAACAGTACTTAAGCTCAGTTCGGCTTATCTAAAATCAGTTTAATATTCTTCAGAAAAAATGATGCGTTTTGTACTGACAGTTCTGCGGGAGCTTTATTCGCTTGAGGAATTATCTGGTAAATAGATATTAACCATTGAATCCATGTTTTACCGCCTCCAGCAAAATGGCATAATATTCCCTGCCCCCAGCAATAATAAGATTATTTCTAGCAATCTCTTTGCCATAATTTTCTTCTTTATTGATGAGCATTTCGTAAAATTGTACTTGAGTAAATACGTAGGGATGAAATTCAGGAACCATTAACTCTGATTCTAGCTTTATTTGCGACAATACAGCATTTGGCGACTGTTGATCATCGCAAATAACCACAATATCCACGCCAGAGGTTTCTTTTTGTTTATTTTTAGCATAGCTTCCCGTAATAATAAAAGTATAGTATGGTCTATTTATCTTGCCAATAATCTGTTGAATGTTTTTGTGCGGCAGGTGTTTGGCTTGGTGTGCTTTGAATTCGGCAATAAAACCGATTGTATTTAAAGCGAAAATAGCTTGGTTGATGGAGTAAACAATATTATTCCCTATTTTTTGTTCTTTAAGTATTTCTTCTTTAACCAACTTTTTTAGAGTAGTGTGTACATAATTATCCGACTTATTGTTAGACCGCGTTTTCACTTCTCCGAAGGTCAACGCTTTCCATGGCTTTCGAATAAATGGTTCAATTATAACATTTTCTTGAGTTAACATCTTCCAATTTTTGGGGACTATTAATCGGCACAATCCGGTATCATTAATAGTTCCCTAAAATTGGCTCAAATTTATCTGCGATTCCGGAGAAGTTATCACTTTCAATACCTCTTCACAAGATTTTATTTCTATGCCTTTCCACTCATTAATAACTTGAGGTATCCCCACATTAGGCCGTAAATTTAACGAACGATCAGGGCAAAAAATAGGAACCCTTTGCTCGAACGCAATTTTAGTTTGAATCATCGCCCCGCCTTTCTCCCCGCTTGCAACCATAATCAAAGCATCAGATATCCCTGAGGTAATTCTATTTCTTTGAACTAAAGCTATAGCTGAACCGGGAAAATTAGGGAGATGTTCCGAGATTAGAAGACCTTTCTCTGCTATAGCTTGAAATAGAGCTAAGTGGCATTCAGGAAACATCTTGAAGAACCCGGAGCCCAACACACAAATGGTTTTGCCGTTCGCATCTAATGCACCCTTATGGGCCGAATAATCTATCCCTATTGCTCCGCCGCTCACTACGGCATAGCCTTTTTTTACAAAATCTTGGGCAATATTATAAGCCCACTTTTGGGAGGGTTCATCGGCTTTTCTACTGCCCACAATAGCAACTTTTTTAACATATAATAAATTTAAATCTCCTTTTAGGAAAAGAGTAAGCGGCGGATAGGGGATATTTTTTAAGAAATCCGGATATCGTTTATCAATTAGGGGGATTATTTTAATATTATTTTCTTCGCATTCGGAAATAGCTTTAATAAAATTTTCTTCTAAAGCCTCTTTTAATTTATGAAAATCAATAAGCATGGGTTCATTAAATACTCTGGTCCTGAGCAGCTCATTATCAGCCATGGTAAAAATTTTATCTAGGTCTGAAATTAGGCGGAATAGCTTCATTATTTTGCTGGGCCCCAGTTTTGGAACCTGAGTTAGTTTCATCCATTTTACCAGTTCTTTTTTTTGAAGCATATTTATCCCCCCATCAATTAGTTTTTAAAGCATCCATAGTATTAATTCCTAGGCAAATTACTTTTATGATTTTTGCCCCGTCTTTGATCAAAAGCTCTGCACAAATAAGCTTGGTGTCTCCTTCTGCCTTGATATCATCCAATAAAAGTATTATCTTTTCATTTGGCTTTAACTTTCTACTCAACGCAAATGTTCCTCGGTGAACTTGGCATCTTTCTTTTGCAGTTTTGCATTCAGTCATTTTCTTGATAGGTCTGGCTATTCTTAAGATTACATTTTCAAAAGGAATTCCAAATTTCTCACTCCACATATTTCCTAATGGTATGAGTGTTGGAGAATAACTTCCCACCTCTGACGCGGGAATAACACAAATTAAATCAAACTGTTGGTTAAGTGATCTTATGCATTCTTCAACATCTGAGATAAAGAGGGAAGCTTTGTCTTCTTTTTTTGAAAATAGTATTTTTACCGACCATTTATCTTGTTTTATCTCTTTCTTGAAGTACCACTTATTTGCCACGACTTCAACTTCCAAATCTCCAAACTCGGGCTCATATTTGGCTATTTCTTTATGGACCATCTAATTCCTCGGTAACATTATGTTTTTCCTAATATATTAGCTATATTAAGTACAACTTTATAAAACTTCCGTTCGAAAGTATGTGCATGGCCCGTTCATCCTCTCTGTGACTGCCCCGCCGCCCCTTAGGACATTAGCTTTATAGTCACTACACCTCTTCTTTCCTCAAGGTTGGCAACAACTCGTACTCTTGGCATTCGTAATAAACTTTCCACTGTTTAAGAAACTCGCGCATACGATTCTTAAGTGGAATGGGCACTAGAACAACTGACCGGGCAATAACCTTGCCTTCTCTATTTAACACTTTCTTAATCCCCCGTTCAAATTGCACCTTCTGCACCGCACTTAGTTCAGCCAACGAATACTTATATAATACGTGGGGAGCAATATGATACAATTCAAACAAATATTTTTCTTTAGCCACGCTATAGCCCTCTTTAATTAAAGTAAGCCACAATGAAGAATAAATCGATTTCACATCTAAAAACTGCACATCAACCGGTTTATTCAATACTTCCTGGATTTCTTTTTTAATCCCCGCGCCAGCATCTCCATTCACTATCATTGCTATATCTATATCTCTAGGCCTTCCGCTCTTAACTACAGAGCCAAATAGGATAAAGTCAACAATATTATCTTTCAACAAGTTCTTTAATGCGCTTTGGCACTTCAGCAACTCGGGTAATTTTTCGAATTCCATCTTGTAATGCCTCACAACTTTCACTCACCACCGGCTTAGAATAAGCATCAGTGTAGCTGGAAAACAACTCGTCTACTATCACATAAACCTCGGGGAAGTAAGATTCAAGCATCCTAAAGCGTTCAGAATGGTTTGCAGGCAGCTTACTTAATCGGGTATACAACAGCACGTCACACCAAGCAAATAAAGCTTTAGAAAGCAAAATAAGTGTATTCTTGTACTTGCCTTTTTCAAACTGTTCCCGGGCCCCTTCGTATTCTTCTACAAAAGTATTGATTAATTCTTCCATACTTTAACAAAATGGCACCACTATATAAATGTTTTTATTTAACATTAGACCCAAAAAATTACCGAGATGTTAATATAAAACACACTCTTGTTTTTAATTAACGGGCTTTACCAAAATAGTTTATTTGATTAACTAAAAACAAAACCAAACTTTTATTAAAGAGTGTCCTACTCAACCTTTTCATGCCCCTTCCCCCTCTCCCTTTACCTGCTTTCTTCCATCAATTCTATTCCCAATACACTTCCCTAACCCCCGTACAAAAGAAGTCAGTTGAAGCAGGATTGTTAACAGACACCTCGCTGCTAGTGTGCGCCCCCACCGCTTCAGGTAAGACGTTAGTAGCTACTATGGCTATAGTCAACCACCTCCAGCAAGGCCATAAAGCACTTTATCTTTCTCCGCTTAAAGCGTTGGCTAACGAAAAGTTCAAAGAATACCAAAAACTGCTAGAGCCTACCAATTACAAAGCCGTCCTTTCCACCGGCGATTTGGATTCTGAATCTAATTATCTGGCCAAATACAACCTTTTAATCTTAACCTATGAAAAGTTGGATTCTTTGCTACGCCATAGGGTAGGCTGGCTTTCTGAAGTAAAACTAGTCATAATAGATGAAATACACCTATTGAACGATCCCAACCGGGGCCCTACTTTAGAAATAATCTTAACTTTACTGAAATCCCTGCTTCAGCCCCAACTAATTGGCTTAAGCGCTACTATTGGCAACCCCGAAGAGCTGGCTGCCTGGTTAGGAGCAGAGCTGGTTCAGGATACGTGGAGACCGGTAGAATTGAAACAGGGGATATATCTTAAAGGAGAAACAGAGTTTTACTAATGGAGCAATGCTAAGATAGGATTGAGGTTCTTCGTTTTCTTATAATCCGCCGCCGCCGTTCTAAGCCGCTCAACCTCCACTTTAATCCCTTTCTGCTCCAATTCTTCTTTGCTTCGGCACAGCCATTCCACTAATTGAGTTACGTTAGTCGGAGCTAAGGTTTCTTTGCAGCGCTCAAAATCTATCATGATTGGTTCATTCTTACTATTTACTATAATATGCTTATGCGGATGATGCATCTCCTGCTTGCTTACGCGTAGTTGATCCATTGTTAATCCTTGGGTCAATATTTTTTCAAGAACGGGGATTATTTCTTCTTTGGAATGTTTTTTTATCCAATCCATGATTCTTTTTCCTGAAATGAGTTCCATTACTGCATAATTTTTCCGGAAGAAATATAACTGTGGCCCAATGCCTTTTTTATTCAGAATCTTCAGCCACTTGGCTTCATTTTCAATACGGTTGGGTGCTTTACTATTGCTGTGTTCTACTTTAATAGCTACTTTCACTGGTAGTGGAGAAGTGAAAATTCCGGAATACACTGCCCCTCGATGCCCTGCGGCTAAAAAATGTACGTCACTAACTCCTTTCCTTTCCAGTTCCAACAATAACTCGCTTTTCTGAATTAAGTAAACATACAATTCTTCGAAGAAAGGCAATCGTTCTTTGACTAATTCCTGCGCTTCTAGAAGATGCTGATGTATCATCTCATCGATTTTAGTTTTAAAGGTTAACGAAGAGAACAAAAACAATATTTTACCTTTCAGTGCAAGAAAATTAGCCGTTTGGCGAAAAAAACGTGCAGAGATTTCCCAGCCTTTCTTTCCGCCATACAATGCAGCATCTTCAATTCCTTTATCTTGAGGGAGGTAGGGAGGATTAAAGATAATTATATCAAACTTTCCTTTGACGTTAGAAAATAAATCACTTACTATTACCTTAATCTTCTTTAACTTTTTTTGACCAATCTCTTCTTGAAAGCGATTTACGGCATCTGAATTTATATCAACTGCAATTACTTCCCGAACTGATTTGTTCCCGGCTGCAGCTAAAGCTTGTATTCCTAAGCCAGTGCCTAAATCTAGAACTCTGCCTAAAGCGTACTTTTTTACCTGCTTCTCCAGCAGAAAAGAATCTTCCTGAGGCTCGTAAACTTCCATGAATCATCCAAAACCTTATATAATTAATAAAAACTACCTTAAACTAATGCGACTGAAAGAATTCCAGCAATATCTGAAACAAGAGAAGATTGACTTAACCGTATTTATCCATCCCGATATTAATATCACTTATTTCACTCAATTAAAGCCGTCGTTTGCACTGCTGGCGATAACTCCTACTACAGCTTCTTTTTATCTTTCGGGGTTGGATGATGTTCCAAAGCTTAAAGGCATCTCAGTTAAAGTGCTTAAGAAAGGCTGGGAAAAGAAGCTGGCTAACCCCAAAGTAAAAAAAGTGGGAATCAATAAAGATGTGGTTTCAGTGGGCTTCTGGGAGAAGCTGCATAAGCTCTTTCCTAAAGCAAAACTAGTGGATGTTTCGGGTGAATTAAAACAGTTGAGAGCGCAGAAGACGGAAGAAGAAGTTAAGAAGGTTGGGTATGCCTGTAAAGTAACTGATGATGCATTTAATGAATTAGTTAATTGCTGGAAGAAACAGAAATTCAAAACCGAGCAAGATGTAGCTCATTTTCTGGAAGAATATTTCCGAAAGCATAAGTGCACTACTGCTTTTCCCACTATAGCAGCTATGGGAAAAAACGCGGCTATCCCTCATTACCATACATCTAAAGGGAAATTAAAACGCGGATTTTTATTATTGGATTTCGGCGCCAGTTATCAAAATTATAACGCGGACTGCTCACGCACTTTATTTCTAGGAACACCAAGTAAAGCTGAACGGGAACTGTACGAATTATTGCTGAAAGCCCAGCAGAGTGCTATTGCTCAAATTAATGCTGGAAAAACATTCTGGGAACTGCAGCAATCAGTAAAGCGGGGATTGGGAAAATATTCTTCACATTTTATTCATCTTCTAGGTCACGGAGTAGGAATAGATGTACATGAAACGCCGTCTTTTTCTCTGGAAGCAAAGGAGAAAATAAAAAACGGGCAGGTGTTTACCATAGAGCCGGGGATTTATTTTCCTAAGAAATGCGGCTTGCGGATTGAAGATACGGTTTGGTTTGATGGGAAGGTTAAGGTGCTGACGAAAAGCCCTAAAGAATTGATTACATTATAAACTAATAGCAAATCTCGTTAATTATGGAACTTGTCGAGATTTGCTAGTATAGTAAATTGCATGGCATAATGTTCCATTATTTTTGCAATTTACTATAAGCTAACTTTTTCTGTCCTGCTTCTTTACTTATTCTTTTATTAGCAATATCTACATATTCCTGAGAAACATCATACCCTACAAAATGTCGCCCGGTTTGAAGTGCCGCTATTGCTGTGCTTCCACTTCCCACAAATGGGTCTAGGACAACATCACCTTTAAACGTATAAAGTTCAATAGCTCTTCTCGGCAATTCAACAGGGAATGGTGCTGGGTGTTTTACTTTTTTTGCTGATTCGGTATTAAATTTCCAGATACTTTTGGTCAATTCTAAAAAATCATCTCGAGTAATAGTGTCTTCCTTAAAGGATAGTTTGTTTCGACTATATAATTCTTTAGAGAATATCAAAATATATTCATGAGAATCCCTTAACGTAGGATTTGCTGCTGATTTCCAACTTCCCCAAGCACAAGAACCACCCGCGCTTGAGCCTTTATCCCAAATAATTTCTCCCCTCATGAGGAAACCTAATTTATCCATAACTTTGATAATCTCTGAGTGAAGAGGAATATATGGCTTACGTCCGACATTAGCAATATTTATAGCAACTCTTCCGCCTGGGACTAAAACTCGGTGGGTCTCTTTAAAGACGTTCTCCAATAATCTGATATACTCTTTAAGAGATAAATCTTCGTCGTATTCTTTTCCAACATTGTATGGGGGTGAAGTTACCATTAAATGAACACTGTTATCTGGCAACTCGTTCATATTCTCGCTTGTTTTACAAAATATTTGATTAAGATATTTTTCGCTTATCTCATTTTCAACATATTCTACTCTCTTCTCACCATTCCCATTAGAGTACATCTTTTTATTATAAAACTCAGAAGAATCATGATTATAGCGACCATTATTTCCAAAGCTACTGGTTTTTGTTCCGTTTTTTTTAGCTATCATTTTTCTCCGTTCTAATCAATTGTAGGAATTTCTCAGCTTTTTTTTCGTAAGTTTCTTCTTTATTAGAAATTTCAATAATTCGTCCTAATTGTTTCTTCGTTCTCATGCCAGAAAAGAATTCTCTATCTTCTTTAAAGAGAGTTTCTAAATGTTTCAGTAACTCTTCGTCGTTGTCCATTCTAACAAATCCATCTTTCCCTCTTTTTTGAGTTCCCAATTCCAAACGACCGACATCTTCACTTCAAAAAGCATTACAATATTTTCAGCCTTCTGGATTACATCTTTTGTTTTGCAAATGGCAACATCGGCAGGAGATTGTTTAGTTAAACCTATTTCCTCGCAAACTATTCCCTGAACTGCAAAGAGATTCTGTTTTTTTGCAAATTGCTGTAGAAGATCAACAGACCATTTCTCGGTAAAATTACCAATTAAAGAATTTCTGCTTTGAAGCGTAGTCTTATCCTCTTTGTATCCTTTTGGCCAATAAGCATAATATCTCCCATCAGGTGTTTTGTAAAATAACTGATCTGGGGTAGCAAAATCTTTAGCTTGTGTAAAGAATTCTATCTCCGTCTTTTCGTTCCAGAGGCCTATTTTAATCACCTTTTTCTAGGTTAATAATGGCTTTTATTTAAATATTGTTGTGTAAAATAGTAAATAAACTCTGTCCAAGTTGATAATCTCCCCAAAAACCTTATAAAAACGCTTCTTTTTCAGCAAAAAGTATTTAAATAGGCTATGGGGCTGTGGTGTAGCTTGGCTAGCATCGGTCGCTTGGGACGATCAGACCGGGGTTCAAATCCTCGCAGCCCCATTTTAACACTGAGGAAATTAACATGGGTTTAACTAACCGATTTGGAGCACGCTATGGAAGAAGGCCTAAAACTAAATTTAGCCAGATAGAAGAATTACAACGAACGAAGTACAAATGCCCTTACTGCAGTAAGAAAGGAGTTAAAAGATTGTCTTTGGGCATCTGGGAATGCCGGAAATGCAAGGTGAAATTTGCTGCTCGAGCATATACGTTAAGCAGCGCAAAAACTGAAGCAATAGGTAAATAAAAATGTATTACGTCTGTTTCGATTGCGGAAAGAAAGTTGAAGATGAGTATATTGCTAAAATCAGGTGCCCTTACTGCGGCGGCAAAATACTGTACAAAGACCGTCGCACGGTAGTTAAGATAAAAGCGAAATAAACCATGACTTCTGATAAAATCGCCCAATTGCAGTTGCTGCAGCAGAACCTGCAGAACATCATGGCGCAGAAACAGCAGTTCCAGAGCCAGCTGGTAGAAATAGAATCGGCCCTATCAGAATTAAAGAAGACCGCTCAAGCATATAAGATCGTAGGCAAGCTAATGCTGACCGCTTCTAAACCAGAGCTAGAGAAAGAGCTGGAAGAGAAGAAAGAAGTGGCAGAAGTGCGCCTGAAGAATTTCACCCAGCAGGAAGAACGAATGCAGAAGAACTTTGAACAGCAGCAGCAGGAAGT
The DNA here is from genome assembly GCA_016214025.1 of Candidatus Woesearchaeota archaeon. Lineage (GTDB taxonomy): Archaea > Nanobdellota > Nanobdellia > Woesearchaeales > GW2011-AR9 > JACRPH01. The sequence continues at coordinate 543 of JACRPH010000003.1, read as the reverse complement.
GGTGAAAGAGCTCCAGGGAAAGAAGAAGGAGAAGAAATAGTAATTCTAATTGTTTTATTTTCTAAACAGGGCATTCGGAACGTATAATAAATCCCCGCGCTCGGTTCTTATGATCGTTTTTAACAACCCCGTCTTTTCTACAATTCCAGACATTCCATTTACTTCAATATTCCTGCCTTTCTTGAGCTTATTCTTTCTCTTAGCTGCTACCCATCCCATAAAATTTGCCGGAGCATCTTTAATTCCAACCAGCACCGTTAATGCTAATAAAATCACTATTCCTCCTAGAACAAGGTAGATAACCCATTTACCAATTCCCAAGTAGCTTAAGAATATTACAGTTGTAGCAAAATAGATCAGGTAAGAAATAATACTGCTGATAAGATGTTCTACGTCCCAGCCGATGCCTCCTTTTGTGGCAATCTTGTTCAATTCGACCTCTTTTAACAGGCGATAAAGTAATTTTTTAGCCAATAAGCCTAAGGTCAATCCAACGATTAAAATAACGACCGCCATAATTACCAAATTGGTATAAGACTGTAC
>JACRPH010000002.1 GCA_016214025.1 Candidatus Woesearchaeota archaeon | reverse complement strand
ATGCTTAGCCCTGCCAATGGCTTCCAACATCTCGTCCGCATCTCCTTCTTCTATCCCATAAAACTCACTAATTACTTCTTTATTCTCTTCAATTATTTTCAGCGCTACTGCTTCCGGGTCTTTTAACTTGGCAAAGTCTATGGCTCCAGTAGCTCCGTGTTTAAGTTCGTCTTTTTCTTTATCTGGAAATACTCCTGGAGTGTCTAAAAGAATAATCTTAGGTCCTACTACCACTTTCTGTATCCCTTTAGTAAAACCGCTGCTGGCAGAAGTTCTCGCGGCATGCCTGCCGGAAAGAGCATTGAGCAACGATGATTTGCCTACATTAGGATATCCCACAATTCCTACGGTAACTTTCTGTCCTTTCGCTAACTCCATGATTTTCTTCTTTAGAACGGTTGTTCCTAATTTATTGGTGCTGGAAACAAAAACACTAGGATGAAGCTGGTGAGCAGCAGTTTTCATCTCTTCTTTGCCCATTAAGTCGCATTTGTTAAGCACATACAACAGCTTTTTGCCGGAGCGGGTTATCTTGGCTTCAATCTCTTTATTTCTGGTCTGTTCAATCATTCTGGCATCGAGCACTTCTATGATTAAGTCAGAATTCTGCATTACTCGGTTGACGTGTCTCCAGTATGAGGGCATAGGTGATAGAGGGGGGGGGCGTTATTTTAAAACTTTCTAATCAGATTGAGTAAATCTTTTAAACCAGCTACTCTTTCTGACCAAATTATGCCTTTTTCCAAATCATTTGCCCGAAACGTTCCCGGAACGAATTATCCTATCTGGGAAGAAGTAGTCTTGACTTCTGAAGAAGAGAAAGAAGTGGAAGAGCAGTGCAAGAGAGAAAACCTGATATTAATGAATGAATGCCTGCTGGAAGCTAAAGCACTGGCGATTAAGTATGGGGTAAATACTGATGAGAATATGGTGCGCTTAGGCATCGCCTTGTTTGAGAAAAGAGCTTCACACGTAGTGTTCTGGAAGGAGAATAAAGCTAAAGAGAAGTTTGATGGGAAGGATAAATAACCAGTATGAATCCCTGGCCTAAAGAGAAATGGAAAGTGAAACTTATTTTTGCTCTTTTTTTAGTTTTAGGGATATTACTCACTTGGATAGGTTACGGATTTCTGGAAAAAGGCTTACAAAGCAAAAGCTGGCTTACTACCGAAGGGCAGGTTATTAACTCCAAGGTATCCCAAGAATTTCAAAGTTCTGGAGGTTATTGGTACAAACCTGAAATAGTTTATACGTATTCAGTGGAAGGAAATAACTATTCTTCTAATTTTGTTACAGTAGAACCGGTATGTTACAACAACCCGCAAAAGCCAACAAAAATAGTAAATCTTTATCCGTCAGGAACTAAAGTAACCGTATATTACTCTCCAAATGACCCTTCTGTTGCAGTATTAGAACCAGGAGCAAAAAGCGGAGGTTATGTTATAACTGTTGTTGGAATTATTTTCTTCCTTATTGGAATTTTAGGGATAATGGGTATTCTTCCAAAAAAAAGAGATAATTAGCTTAGTTTAGTGTTCTGTGGAATGTTTTCCGGAGAAATCCATCCAAATTTTTCCGCTTCTTCTTTAGTTGTACGGGTGAATATTGCTTTAGACTGATCAAATACTGCTCCGGTTTCATCTAAGACCGTTGTTTCCAGTTCTAAAATCTCTTGAGATTCTCCTTTCAAGACCCAATCAGTATAACCGCTACCCAGAGCATCTTGCATTGGAATAAATTCTAGTCTAATCCCCCCATAATATCTGAAACATCCACCAGGCATCATGGTAAAATATTCTATACCCTTTTCTGTGGGATCAACGGGGCAGCTTTCTACAGGGATGTATTTGGGGATACCCTTAATGAATTCTCTGTAAGAAGGTTCTGGTAAAGTATCTGTAATTGTACCATTTTCGAGCACCAATCCGGGCTCCCAATTTTTAGTTTCATTATTCCAATTATACTGTTTTTCCTGCTTCCAGAAACCTAAGAGTAAAGAAGGATCTGATGAGACCTCTGATTTACTATTAATAGCCGTAGTACAACTTGTAATCAATAAAAGAATTACCAATAATAAACCACACAGAAAGACTCCCGTTTTCATTTTAATTTACCCTCTCTTCTTCAAATGCTTCTTAATCAGCTCCTCAAACTTATTCACTTCAGCTTTAGTGTTGAAGAAAAGCTGGTGCCTCTTGCCGGTATGGGTAGCTACATACCCCCCTAAGAAAGTTTTGGTTAATTTGTGGTGCTTTACTGCACTTAATGGAACTTTTTCTTTTTTGGTTTTGCTCCTGGTACTTCGGTGAATTTCCAAATGCTGAGGCGTAAGATGATACTTAATTCGGGCTTTTCGGATAGTCTGCACTAGGTAAGATAGCACTAAATATATCCCTAAGAACACTATGGTGAAGATTAATGCGGGGAACCATTGCTCTTCTAAGCCAAAATACGAAAATACAAATACCAATACTGCCAGAAATACCAAAAACAACATTTCAATCCTTAATACATAAAAGTCCTTTCCCGGAAATTCCCACGAAAATTTTGATTCCATTTTAGTTTACCTCTTTTTCATTCATTATTGGCGCATGCGTCATGCTGATGACTGAAGCGATGAACATGGCGATAAACACCAGCATAAACGCAGTTTTATAATTAATATTTTCAACTAGATACAACGATATTAAGAATCCTACCATGGACAACACCATAAAACTTCCTTTAACCGGGCCGGGATGCCATTTCTGGGGTAAGCTTGTTTTCTTTGCAACTTTTTTCTGAACCATATTATCACCTCTGAAGTGTTCGATGTAATATCTTTATGTTGAGCATGAGCAAAACGCTGAAATACATCAAGTTGATAAACAACTCAATGTCATTGAACCCTTTGCTTAGCCCATACAAGACCATTATTATAGTGAAAATGAAAGCAATGACATTTAGGGCATATTCTGCATTCATCCCAGTACACCAACTATTTTTAGTAGCATTAACAGGATTCCAACCACACCAAGGACGATTCCAAGGTAGGTGAGATATTCTACAAACTTACTTCCCCATTTTTCCGGCTTATCTTTAGTCATTGCTTCTATCACCTCTTTACCCTTAAGAAAGATTTAAGTGTTTTTAAAGCTTTGGTTGGAATTTATATGTTGTGGGATAGAAATGTTATTTAACTTCAGAACTGGAGGTACTCCGTGAAATACGACAAATTAGTCCGGGACAGTATTCCAGAGATTATTACCCGAGATGGGAAAGTTGCAATAACTTATGTTGCTAATGATGAAGAATACTTTACCCGGCTTAAACAGAAGCTAGAGGAAGAGGTAAAAGAGTTCCAACAAAGCGGCTCTGCCGAAGAGCTGGCTGATGTTATGGAGGTGGTTTATGCTTTAGGAGATTATCTGGGAGTGCCCAAAGAGAGATTAGAGGATATACGGAATAAAAAATGCGAGGAAAGAGGCGGGTTTAAAGGAAGAATTGTGTTAGTAGAAGTGAAAGAAGGATAGTTACTTCTCCAGGAACTTCTGCACCACTTTCTCTGCTTTCTTGCGCTTCTCCTGATGCTCTTTTAAGAAAGCGGTTAATTTATCAATCACTATCTGCTTCAATTCTCCGCTGAGCAGTTTTCCAGATTTGTAATCATTATAGATTTTCTGCAATTTCTTGTCGTCAGGCTCTAATCCGTATTTCAGCATCTGGAATGATACATCTACTTCCGGATTTCCACCTAACTTGCGGTGCTCTTCTATCGTAGCTTGTCCTCCGGAGAAGGCATATTTCTTGACTTTCTTAGCGGCTTCTTCGGGAGTATCAGTTAAAGCGATATAAGACATCGGATCAGAAGAAGACATCTTTCCTCCGCCTAATCCGGGTAAGAATTTATGATAAGTTGAACTTAGCTGGATGAATTTGAATTCTTTTATGCGTGGTGAGATATCCCGGGCTAATCTTAGATGCGGATCCTGGTCTGAGCCTACCGGAACGACTACTGGAATTGGCCCTTCAAATTCAGGCAATTGCGGATGAAGCATATCCGAAGCTTGTAATAAAGCTGAAGCCATTTTTCCGGGAGAAATATCTCCATAAATTGCCTGCACCTCATTGAACGTAACGTGCCTGGCCAGCATACTAGCTAGGCTGTAATAAGCACTGGCTTTTTTTCCGTCTTCGGAGCGTTTTGACTGAAAATAAAAATCGCATTTCTTTAAGTCTAATCCTAACGCGATGTAATTGGTCAAGTATTCTTTGATGGCGCATTCCCGCAGTTCTTTCATATTGGGATTTCTGGAATTGTACGCTTCAATATCAGCTACAGTTAGGTACACTTTTGCGCCAAGTGATTGATAGAAGACTATCTGCTCGGCTACCATCTTGTGCCCGAAGTGGAATTTACCGCTGGGCATTAATCCGGTCATCATCACAAACGGCTTTTTCTTTTCAACGCATTCTACTATCTGAGCAAAATCACGGTGAGCAAAGATAATTCCTCTGCGGAACAAAGGCAGCTTGTTAAATACTTCCGGCAGATGATGCAATGGCTTTAATCCGAACTCCTGAATAAGCTTGTCATAATCGAGCTTTCCTTTCACTTCCCAGGGATTGACGATGGCTTCCATGTTAGTGGAGGTAGTTTACGGGAGTTTATTAACTTTTCCCGGTTTGCGCTTTCCACAATCCCTACCCAATATAACTCGCTTCCTTCTTCCTAACCTTAGCCCCGGCAGTGGCATTCACTTCAGCGGCCCATTCCTGGGTCTTCTTCATCAGCTCTTTCTCTACAGCTAGAATCTCTTTGCCCATGGATTTTAAGTCCAAGCCATAATTGTAGCGGTTCTCCAGCACTTTAAGAATTTCCTGCGCTCCTTTTGCTCCCAGATACATGGGGTGGCCAAACGTTTCTGCTAGTAAAGCTACCCCTTTTATTCCCCGTTTCTTTCCTAATCCTAATAAGATTCCAGAAACACCTACAATCGGGCCCACCACCCCAAAAATATTTTTCTCAATCAGCATCCCTTTCTGTAAGTATGACTGAAATAATTCTTTATCATTACCGGTGCAATAAACTTTAGGCTTGTCCGGGACATGCTGCAATCCGATCCCGCCGGTAGTTATAATCTCAGTGCATTTGAACTGCTTGGCTATTTTTACAATTTCCTCGCAGAAACTCCAGCACCCTTCTTCGTCGATAGGCTGAATATCTCCTGCCAGCAGAAGCAGGTCTTTTTTATTGTTGCCATGGTTGAACTTCTTGTAGTACATACACAACTTGGGCACCTCAATTAAATTCTCAGAGTTAACAAATACGGAATGAGGGAACTTGTGCGAGAAGAAGGAATACAATTTTACTGCTTTCAGCTCATCCACTAAGAAATCTACGGTCAGCTTGCCTACATTTCCTATTCCCGGCAGCCCTTCAATAAGAATTGGGTTATTCAGCTTGGGCAGCTTATCAACTTCCGGCGTTATTTCCCAGGTAATTGGCATACACAGAAGAATTTAAGGGTAGTTTATATTGTTTGCTGTGGAAAAGATTAAATACTGTCACACCTACTGGCGTTTTATGGGCATGTTTGACACGATTGAAGTAGCACACACCTGTACCTGCGGGGAAAAACTTCCCGATTATCAGACCAAAGCTTTAGGAAATGTTCTGGTAGTTTATCGCCTGGGAGAAAAAGTAGTTGTTCCGGATTTGGAAATCGTCATCGGCAGCTTTGAGATTCATGGTCACTGCTCGAATTGCCACAGAAGCATTGAGGGGAAAGCTTACATCAAGGACGGGCTGCTGTGGAGAGTAGTGGAGATGGATGAGAAAGGGAACGAGAAAGTGGTGGTGGAGTATGTGCCGGGAGAGTAGAATTCTTATCTAAAAGTAAATGATGCGGGGGACGTGATTCGAACACGCGAACCCACTAAGGGACTACCCTTTCATTGATAGGAAAACTTTTCCCTCATCCTCAAGGTAGCGGATTTGACCACTCTCCCACCCCCGCATACCACTCTGAGAATTATCCTGATTTAAATAAGTATGGGGAAATCAATACAAAAACTTCCCTTCAGGAACATTTCTTGCGACAATTAGTTGCTAAAGAGAATGTTTTTAGCGATAATTAGTTTCCGACAGGAATGTTTCTGGAGAATTAAAGCAGTAAGTATTTGATGGCAAGTACCTGACTTTTATGTCCCACTTTCCTGCGAAACAAATTTAAGCTCGTTTGCCCTAAATAAGATTACTAAACAATAATGTCTCAATAAAAAATGGTATGCAGACCACACCAATACACCTTAGCACGGATAGCTTACCCTAGTTTCCAGACCATGGCTTATCAGACAGCTCAGTTGTACCAACAAGCAGGTGCTTACGCTACTACCACCTTAGGCTCTTACAACTTTCTAAATCAGTATTCCTCCCGAACCAAACCTAGCCAGAATTATAATACTTCCTATTTCGACCAAAAAGTAAATGGGTATAATTTCCCAATTACTAACAATCCTATATCGTTCTCTGCGCCGGTGGAATTTTTTAAAGCGCCTATAAAAAGAATTGTAGAAGAAAAATCATCAACTAAAGATACACCTAAGCAGCCTTCAGTATGGTCTCAACCAAAAACCTATCAAGCTTTGCCGTTGCAAGATTATTCTGTTCATCAAACCTCTACAAATAGAAAATTTACCACCCAAAACCCTTCCCCCATTGATCGCGACCAATTATCATTCTTAATCCAAGCTGAATTAGGAAACATGGAGGTGCAGCATGTGCTCCATTAAAGACGCGCAAAGAGAAGAAAAATTAGCTTCCCTCTTCGCTCAGGAAAATAATGCTCCACAAGCCATCTCACATTACTTAGAAGCATGCAGCATCTACCTCCTCAACCATGAACTGCAAAAAAAATCACAATGGCTGAAAAAATCCCAGCAATGCTACCAGCAGGTGCAAAAGCTAAGAGGAGAACCTCAAGTAGAACTTACAAAAGCAGAATTAGCCAGAAGAAGCCTGCAAGAATCCAATCCAACAACAGAAACTAAAAACTATTTGCAGGAAATCAGACAGGTGCTCAACCATGTGTAATGAAAATGAAATATTCACCTTAGTACAATTAGCCCAGAAAGAAGAAAATGTAAATCCCAAAGATTCAGCTAAAAATTACCTGCTCGCCGCACAGGCCTTAGTAGAAGCATCTACTCATCATCCCGAGAAAGAGCCGCAATACTTAGAATTAGCACAAAAAAGTTATCTCAAAGCCAAGCAGCTGCAGGAAAAAACTCAAATCAATAAATTCATTCCTCCCGCTAAAAACAAAATTACTTTTGAACATATCGGTGGGTTGAAACAATTAAAAGAAGAAATAAAACTAAAGATAATCGAGCCATTCAAACATCCCGATCTCTTTCAATACTATGGCAAACAAGCCGGCGGAGGGATATTAATGTACGGCCCTCCCGGATGCGGAAAGAGTTTAATCGCTAAAGCCACTGCTAACGAAGCGGGAGTTAGTTTTATTCACGTAAAAAGTTCAGACTTAAAAAGCAAATATGTAGGAGAAACCGAGAAAAATATCGCTGAATTATTCGCCCAAGCTCGAGAAACTCAACCTACAGTAATATTCTTTGACGAATTTGATTCATTGGGCTCAGATAGAAGTGATGCTCCTGCCCATGACAAAAGTGCGGTAGCCCAACTGCTTACAGAAATGGACGGGATGGATTCCAAAGAACAGCAGCTCTTATTGCTGGCTGCCACTAATGAGCCCTGGTCTATTGATCCTGCTTTACGCCGTGAAGGAAGATTTGGAACAACTTTGTTTATTCCTCCTCCAGATGAAGAAGCCCGAAGAGATATCCTGCAAATCAATTTGTCCCATCGCCCTACGGAAGAAATTAATTATGACGAGCTGGCGAAATTAACCGCCGGGTTTTCCGGAGCGGACCTTAAAGCTGTATGTGAATTAGCCACTGAAATACCATTAAAGGAAAGCCTGCATACCGGTAAGAGGAGAAAGATTTCTAAAGACGATTTAAGAAAAGCCATAAATGGAACTAGGTCCATCCTCAAGCCGTGGTTCTCTAAAGCGTTGCAGCAGGTGCAGAAAAGAGGGCTGGAAGAGGATTTTACGGAGCTGGTGCAGGAAGCGCGTAAAGGGGTTAAGATGGGGGCGTAGAGGTTGCGGTTTCTACTTTTGGTTATGTCTCTTCCTTGCATTATACAGTTGCTTAAAATATTTCTCCTCAATAAACACATACTTTTTCAGTTCCTGCATTACCCTCTCCATATCCAGTAGTACCCAAGAATCGCCATGCTTATACTGCCATAGCACTTCATCAATTAAGTACCGCCAGTCAAAATCTTGGTTTTTCTGAAGAATGGTAAGAATATCCTCAAAATCTTTGTCCCTGCTGGTTACTGCTTTTAGAATGATTAAATATTCTTTTCTCAGAACTTTAATCTTTAGATTGTATTTTTCTTTAAACTCGTGCACGGCAAAAACATTCTCTTTCATATTGGGACTAAGAAGAGTCTTGAATATTTTTTTAACAAATAAATCAAACCTGCTCTCTCCTCTTTTATACATCAACGGGCGATGGAGATCTCTAAGTTTCTCGGGGATATAAATAGCAATGGGGCTGGTCTCAGCATATCCTAAAGAAGAAATGGCTCGGATAAATTCTTTACGTGAATCATCCTCTTCAAACAGTAAGTCCACATCTTTAGTTTCCTCTTTATATCCGTAAAACATCATGGCATTACCGCCAAAAGCATAGCACTCTACGTCTTGGGTTAATTTCTTAGCAACTAAAGTAAATAAGTCCAGTTGGTCCTTATGGGTTAGCATCTTATTTCTTCCACATCTTTAGGGTTAAAAGGAAGATACACTTTCCATTTTGAGGCTATAGGTAAAAAGTTTTTCTTCCGAAGCCGAGTAAAAGTTACCCACCTATTAAATTTTCCTATTTTGGCATATCTATTCGGCATCTTTCTCACTCTAAAGAACATTCTGGCTACGTCGTACAATGCGCCTACTTTCTGCCAGCAGTCCTTCTCTTTCGCCAAACGATAAAGCTTAGGCCAGTCAGTGATATGATTAAACAATCGCAGGCTGGCGAGGATAGCCCGAAAACTTCTGGTCTCAATCGCATCAATCAGCGCCTCTTCCGCACCGTAAGGGCCGTGCACCTGGTGGTCGAACCATGGCATTAATTTCATCGGAGAATATTTATTCAGAATATCAAACATTCCCTGACTTCTCGGCCTTTGGATAGTAATGGTTATTTTATATAATCGTTTTTGCTTCCCCCCACCGCTGACTGTGACATAGCCTTCTTTTTTTAGCCTGCTGAGAAGATTTAAGGCTGACTGACTGCCTAGGTTCAGAGCCTCAGCTACAGTTTCTACTGTATGCAGCCCTTGCAAAGTTCTAAGCAGTTCATCTTCTTGCATACTGGTTATCTAACATAGGTAATATATAAACTTTTCTATTTTAAAGTTATCCATCAGACAATTTAATTTTACTTACAAACTCATTCCCTTCCACAAAGAATCTCCACTGCAGCTCCAGAGCATCTTTAATCCCAATGCGTGAACTCGTTCCAATCTTACCTACTTTAAATCCGTCATCATAAACTTTTATTTCTTCTCCCAGCTTCAACCCGTTATGAGTTTTATCAATCCCTAACGCTGAACATAATTTTCCCGGGCCGGAACATAAATTAGCTACGCTATTAGTTTTCCTCCGCTTCTTCAACTCTTCAACTTTGTTCAACGGCTCTACTGCCCGAATTAATACCGCCCCCGGTTCGCCCACTTTTTCTGTAGTAAAATTGATGCAGTAATGCATTCCGTAAATCAGATAGACATAAACGTGACCGTAGGTGTCAAACATCAACGCGCTTCTCTCTGTACGGGTAAAAGCATGTGAAGCCGGATCTTTGCCATAAGCTTCTGTTTCCACAATCCGCGCTTTAATCCCATTCACTTCGAGCACCTTACCCAGCAGCTCTCTGGCTACGGTAACGGTATCACGGTTGAAGAATGATGGTGGAATGGGGGTCATGGTTTATGGTTTAAAAAACAGGTTTTATCATTATACTTTCCCCAAGCGTCTCTCAATATCTTCTTTGGAAGGCAAATATTTCATAAGGTTCTTGGGCAAGGTAGAGGTTATTTTGTAAGTAGAGATGCCTATCGGTTTTGAAACATCTTTCAGTGCATACTCAACCGTAGTCCTGCTCTTTTCTTTGCAAATTATTATCCCAATGGAGGGATTCTCACCATCTAGCTTTACTTTATCGTCTAACACAGAAAGATAGAACTGCATTTTCCCCGCAAATTCAGGCTTAAATTTTCCAATCTTTAATTCAACTGCCGTAAGGCACTTTAATTTTCGGTGATATAAAACTAAATCAATGAAATATTCTTCACCATCTATCTCGAGCTTATACTGGCTTCCGACAAAGCAAAAATAATTACCTAATTCGTTAAGAAACCCTTTGATTCTATTAATGAGGGCATTTTCCAGCTCTTTTTCTGAGTGTTCCTCTCCCAACTCCAAAAAATCAAAGGTATATTCGTCTTTTACCGCCAGTTTCGCCTGCGGCCGGTATTTTTCTGGAATCGCTTGGTCAAAATTAGTCTGATTCAATAGGAACTTTTCGTAAGACCGGTTGTCAATCTGATGAATGAGCACATTCTTTGTCCAACCATACTTGGAAGTCATTTTGAGATAGAATTCTCGCTCTAAGTCATCTTTGCATTTGCTCAAAATGATTATATTTTTAACCCAACTGATTTCTCTAACCAATGGTTGGAGTTTTGTATTTTCAATATAATGAGTGTAAAATTGTCGCATAAACCATAAGTTTTGTACAGAAAACCCTTTTATCCCTGCAAACTCTTTCTGTAAATCTAAAGATAAGTTTTCAACTACGGATTTCCCCCAGCCAAATTCCCGCTGGGTTTCCACAATCCTCTTTCCGATATCCCAATAAAGGTTTATCAATTCTTTGTTAACTGATTTTAATGCCGAATACTGGGCATCTAAGATCCTTTTCTTTATATCACGCAAAAAAGAAGTATACTCTTTACTAACTGGAAAGATATTCATATCTTCACCTTTGTAAGAATATTTGGCATTTTATTCCAAAAGCAACCACAACTATTAAAAATTATCGATTGAAAAGGAGAGTAATAGCAAATTGTAAAAATAATGGAACTTTTTACTTGCAATTTGCTATTTAGCGAATCTCAAATATAGTTCCACAATTAATGAGATTCGCTATAATAATGTTTTCATAGTTAACCCATAGCAATAAAATTTTTAATCTCGATACACCCTTAAAAACTCTAACGCTTTCTGGTAAAAATCCAAATCCATCCCTTCGCTATCCTGTCGCAACCCATATAGCGTGCCTTTTTCTGTAAGCAGGTACTTAGGGGATAAATCATCTGGAATATCTGGGCTTTCAATGGTTATGGGAAGTAGATCCACATTATTTCTTTGGAAAGGCACATACTTTCCCCTCCAATTCTCTCTTCCTAATAGATGTAAAGAAGCGCTTTTTTCAGCTAATTCAACTGCTTCAGCCTCTTTGGGCACTTTTACCTGAAGTACACTCCAGCCCCAGTCATCCTCTCCTTTTTTTTCTCCCATTACTAACACTTTTTGGGGCTTTTCATTCCAGATTTGATTTAATAGAGAGTTTAATGCCATTTTTTTCAGTTAGGTTTTAAATCAACAAATTTTAAAGGTTAATATTAATAGTAAAAGTTACCTTTTAATTAATGTATCGTTTTCATAAATTAATTTTTAGTCCTTCTTCAAACATTTAATCGGAAAGAAATCCCCACAGATCTGCTGTGATTGGGAGCTTCACTACAAATAGCCCCCGTGATATCCATGACATTTTAGTTTATCTTTAACTCTCCGAGGTAATTCTTCATAATCATGTTTAGGAAACTGCTGATAGCGTTCCGGAGGCAAAGGGCCATCTTCATACACAAACATCATTCCATCTTTAATCGCGATTAAATCACCTTCATTACCTTCCTCGATAAATACATACTCCATTTCTGATAGAGGTAAAGCACTAAGTTGGTCTAAATATCGACTAATGTAAGAGTCATCATCAGAAGAATCAAAATCTTGTTCTTCATATGTGCGCGCTTCGAGATAAGCTGAATATACCTCCGCAAGATAACCCTGACGAAAAAAACGATGGAGCTGGTGCTGTTCAGGATCATTAAGATCAACTCTTACTCTTTCCGCTTTAGGACTGCCTAATAAGCCTAGAGCTTTCTGATACAGAGAACCAGTTAAAGTAAAATCGGAGAAGAAACTAAAAAATCTTACATTCCTATTCTCAACATAATCCACAAAATCTTCCAACGAACCAAATGCTGAATCTTGAAATTCTCGGCGAACATCTCCTAATCTGATTCTGGTCTGGCCATCAGCTTCTTTTCCACCTAATTTTTGAGCTAAAGTCTCTTTATTAGCTCCATGTAAAACTCCAAAATATGATAATCCGCCGTCAGTTAAAAGTAAGTCATAATAATCTTTTTCGCAAAGAGGACAGGTTATATAAGTCATATTTAAGTTAAAACAAACAACAGGATAAATAGATTATTGTTATGTAATCATCGCTTTACATTCTCCTTCCACGCACTTAATCTCTCCCTGCCCGCAGTCTAAAGTATTGGGAACACATTCCATAGTGCAAAGCATCCCTTCACATTTGGGAGCATACTTCAAATTCACGGAATCATTGACGTGGCAGCAGCCTGCAGGAACACAATCTGTATCCACTGCGCATGATTTATTTTCGGGAATAGTTTTGGTTTGTGTGCATGCGATTACAAATACCAAAGATATCACCAACAATCCGATTATATATTTTTTCATTATCTCCCCTCATTCACAAAATTTATTCAATTCTCTCCTCTCTCCAATCTCTCCTCTAAGGTTAGCAGCCATCAACTTTTCTACTTTTTCTTTAGGATAATTGCCTAATAACCAGGCTAATTTAATAAAAGCGGTTTCCGGAAGCATATCCTCGCAAAAGATACAGCCTATCTCAGACAATCGCCTTAAATTAGTATAAACTGAGGGATGCACTGCTCCGTAGAGGCATTGGGAAGTGATGGCTACAATCCCCCCTTTCTTAACAAATTCCCGAATAGTCTCGTAATTTTCTAAATTTTTTCCTAAATTAGTTGGTGCATGGCCTAAGCCGGTAGCTTCCAAGACAAAAGCATCATAATTATCAGCGAAGAACCTAAATAATTTGGGATCCTGGTTGGGATGGACTTTTAATAAACCAACTTTCTCGCTAAATTTATCTTTGGAAATAATCACCTTATCTTCGCCCCTTCTGGAATAATCTTTGCTGATAAAATTAATTTTTCTTTTTTCATAATCTACCACAGCGATGGGCTCAGTATTAATGGCTTTGAAAGCATCCCTTCTGCTGGTATGCATCTTTCGGGTTTTGGTTGCAGGCAGAATAGCACAGATATCATCGCTGGCAGAATGGTGCATGCAGACAGCTACTCCAGCGAAGTCGGTTTTAGTAATGAATTCCGCGGCACAAATTAGATTCATGGCTGCGTCGGTGCTTCCCCTATCCGAGCTTCTTTGTGAACCGACTAAAAGAATAGGTATATTTATTTTTTCGAAGATAAAAGCTAAAGCGGCAGCAGTAAAGCCTAATGTATCTGTCCCGTGGCCGATAATTATTCCAGCAATATCTTTCTTAGCGTGATGGACGATACTCTCGGCGATGTTCTGATAATTGCTGAAGAGCATATCTTCCGACATCATGTTCGAAACCAGCTCTGTTTCAATATTAGCAATTTCTCCTAACTCTGGAAACATACCCAGCAAATCTTCGGCAGTGAATTTCGCGGTTACTGCCCCGCTCTTATAGTCAACTTTAGAAGCGATAGTTCCTCCGGTGTGCAAGATTACAATAGTCTTAAGCCCAGGCCTGAAAGTTATCTCTCTTAATGGCTTTTCCGCCGCTGTTTTTTTCGGCTCAAGCAAAGTTACGCTAAGAACCTCTTTTTCCTCATAACCAACATTATATCCGTTAGGCAGTTTGATTAAGATTGATTTTTGGTCATAGCTGGGCATCAGAATTCCTTCTATTTCATCGGTAAGTGTTTTTACTCTGATTCTGTCTCCGGGAGAGGCCATAGATAGATTGCAATTCCTAAATGTTTATATAGATTATGTTTTATAATATTGCCATGCCCAAAATCGGCCTCATTGGCGGCTCAGGATTGGAAAACCCGGAAATTCTGAAAGAAGCGAGAGATATAGAAGTGAATACTCCTTACGGAAAGCCTTCTTCTCCGCTAAAAGTAGGAAAAATTTCCGGAGTAGAAGTAGTTTTATTATCCCGCCATGGCCGAACCCATTCTATTATGCCCACTAATGTTCCTAATCAAGCTAACATCTGGGCGTTGAAACAACAAGGCTGTACGCATATTTTAGCATCGACAGCCTGCGGCTCCCTGCGGGAAACAGCCTGCGGCTCCCTGCGGGAAGAAATCAGGCCGGGAAATTTAGTCATCATAGACCAATTTATTGACCGCACTACTAAACGCACCCAAACTTTCTACGAGCAGAACCAGGTATGCCATATTCCCATGGCGGAGCCCTTTTGCACCAAGTTAAGGCAGCAGCTAGTGGAAAGCGCAGAAGAATTGGGATTGAGCTATCATAAAACAGGCACAATTATCACTATAGAGGGTTCCCGGTTTTCCACCCGGGCCGAATCACACCTGTTCCGGCAGTGGGGTGCAGATGTAATCAACATGTCTACTGTTCCGGAAGTAGTATTAGCCAGAGAAGCGGGAATCTGTTATGCTGCCGTAGCCATGTCTACCGACTACGACTGCTGGAAAGAGAGCGAAGTTACCTTTGAAGAAGTGCTAAAAGTATTTGGAAAAAATGCAGAAATTTTTTACGGGTTATCCCCAAAATTCAAGAAAGGGAATGCAAATGCCAGCAGGACATTAAGACGTCAGTTATGGGTGGGGGGGCTGAGGAAAAGAGCAAGCATATTCCAAATAAGAATAACGAATGGCTCAAATCTAAAATCAGAACCATTCCTCATTGGCCCAAACCAGGAATAATGTTTCGAGATATTACCACATTGATTAAAGATCCGGAAGCGTTTAATTATGTCATCCAGCAATTTACGGAACATTACCAAAATCAGAAAATAGATAAGATTGCCGGGATTGAATCCAGAGGATTTATCTTTGGAGCGGCTTTAGCGCATAAATTAAATCTGCCGTTTGTGCTAATTAGGAAGAAAGGAAAACTCCCTGCGGAAACCGTTTCTCAGGAATACGCTCTTGAATACGGCACAGATAAAATTGAGATACACAAAGATGCGATCGATGCTGGAGAAAATGTTTTGATTGTGGATGATTTATTAGCTACGGGGGGAACTGCTTCTGCTGCCTGCCAATTAGTGGAGAAGATTGGCGGTAAAGTTGCAGGAGTAGGATTTGTAATAGATTTGCCGGAATTAAAAGGAAGAGAAAAGTTACAGGGATATGATATTTTTAATTTAGTGGAGTTTGAAGGAGACTGAACTAGCCTCTTTATTCCCCCTAATTTTAAGAGGAGACCTTCCCGATTAAAACCTTGCCGAAAGTTATTTATAGTAGGCAAGTTTCTAAGAAATCGTGATATGAAATGAATCAGAAATTTACGGTTATTGTAGAACAAGGAGAAGATGGGTATTTGATATCTGAAGTAGTGGAACTTCCAGGATGCCATACCCAAGCCAAGACATACGACGAACTAATTGAGAGAACTAAAGAAGCGATTTCTTTGTATTTGGAAGTAGAAGGTGTTCCTGAAGTAAAAAGTAAATTCTTGAGCTTACAGCAGGTGGAGATAGAGGCAGCGTAAAATGTCTGATAAGTTGCCTCTTATGAAGGCAAAGGAAGTTGCTAAAGTTCTTGAAAAATTAGGTTTTGAGTTTAAGAGGCAAAAAGGGAGCCATATGTTTTTTGGCCATTCGGATGGAAGAACAACAGTAATACCGAATCATCCAGCGGATCATGTTGACCGTGGGCTGTTAAACAAAATTATCAAGCATGACTTACAAATCAGCAGGGAAGAATTCTTGGAGCATGTAAAGTAAGAATTAATGTGTTTAATTTAGTGGAGTTTGAGGAAGAGTAAAACCCTAAAAAAGAAGTTTACTTTAAAAGCCTAAACTCTACCACTGGCCGATGCGTGTAGTAAGAATCTGCTCCTTGACGTTCACCTACCACAAACAAGTGATTGTCCGGAGAATCTTTAATTTTATTGATGAGAACCAAAAGCTCTACCCAATCAATCATACCTGCGGGAAGACCTCCACCCTGAAATGGATTGGGATGTTTGCTTTTTGACAATTCTTTTTCTACACCCTCCAGTTCATCTAAAGTATAAGGGCCGTTTACATAGGTACAAGCAGCTTCCAGAGGCGAACCGTCTTTCTTCAGCTCATAACCCAGTAAGGTCAGACGTGGTTTTGACAATGAATTTGCTTCTTCTTCAGGTTCATGAAAATACATCTTTCCAAAAAGGTGGGGGGAAACCTCTATTTTTGCTGGGTAAAGAAGGCCACTTTCTCCAACATACAGGCCTTTCGGTAAAGTTCCATCTATCTTGGACAGGTAATCTTCTATGGCTTTTTCCATATCCCCCCAAGAAACTTTCCTCAGTAAATCAACTTCCGGCTGTAATTCTTTTTTATAGTTTACTTTAGTCTCTACCTTCTTTTTTCCCGGAAGATTAGTTCGCAGTAAGTCCAGGTTAAGTCCAGCGCAAACACCCACCATTTTCTCTAAAGAAACTCTGTAAAGACTAGGCAAAGGTTTGGGAACTTTTTCTCCGGTGATTGTTTCTAATACTCTTGTGTAAAGACGGAGATTTACCCGCAAGCCCCATAAATCATTGACAAAACGTGATAACCCATCCTCAATACTTGATGAACGAGAGCATAACTGTTCTTCTGTTTCTGAATAGAATTTACCCATTAAAATTTCAGTAAGATATTCCCCTAGATTTTCTGACGACATTTGAGTTAAAAGGAACAGAGACTATTTAATATTTTCTATTCTTCAGACTCAAAACGGGAGATTCCATTGAAAAGACCATAAATAACATTGCCCTAAAAAAGTAAAACTGCGGTTCAAACAATAAAGGGGCTCAATTTAGTGGAGTTTGAAGGAGAATAATTACTTCCCTCCATTGCAAGCTGAGTAAGAAACATCTAAGACTTTGCCAATTTTAATTTTATCTGAATCTCTCAACCGATTATATTCTGCTAACATCCAATATTTATTCCCGTCGCCACATCTTTCTTCAGCAATATCCCACAAAGTATCTCCTTTTTTCACTTCGTACTGATTTTCCAAAAGATGAAAACGGAAATTATCATTCCCAGCTGCGGACGTAATCTTAAAATAAGCGCCCCCACCCCCGGTAAAATTATAATATTCAATAATAGCATCAGCTGTTGCCGGAACACTTAAAGCAACTAAGGTACATAAAGTGGTGATTGTTTTTTTCATCGTGTTTTAATTTAATGAACCTGATTCGTGACGAGATAACTCACTGCTTATTCCACCGGCCAACGTGCTTTCCGAACCATCTTTCTTTTGTTTCTCAAATTCCATTCCCGCGTGGCCATGATAAGCAGTAATATTTCCTTTTAATATTCCTTCCAGAATTTCCTGATGGCGGGGTGTTTCGTATCCTGCTTCTCTTTCCACCAACAGCCCCATCAATGATCGCAACACTTCCTGCCGCGGAGGAAAGAAAACTGCTTCAACCAAAGAAGGCTGGAATGGAGATGAGCCAGCTTCTTCAGGTGATTGGGTTAGGACACCATAACACCTCGACCCACTATAATGCCATCCCTCGAGTTCTCCCATCACCCAGATTCTGGCTCCACTGCTTTTTTTTAAATTCTCGCTTAAAAATTCCAGATAACTGCAATGAGCGCTAATTTTAGCTGATTCTTCAAGCCTTTCTTTCATATTTCGAGCATCTTTTAAAGTATAATTCCCATCAACCTTTAGATAATGACTAAGGTTAGGGTTCCGAGGAGGATAGTTTGATTCTTCGCTTCTCAACTCTCCTAAGAATTCATAGGGAAAACAGCCTTTGCCATAATTAATTGCTTCTACTTTCGGTTCCTCAGAACTCTTTCGATAGCGCTCTTTTTCAGTGAGGGGGTAGTGTTCTGTTAGCAGCTGTTTTAATTCGTTCAATTCAGCGGAAGAAACCGCATCAAACCAGAGAACCAGGCGTTGGGGAATGTGCCAAGATAAATCGCTGGGGCTGGGAAGAATATAATGTTCTCTTTTTTCCTTCAGTTCGATTTTTCTTAAGCGCATTTTGAGTTAGGAGAGAATGAACTATAATAACTTTTCGGTGATGGAAGCTAATTAACTACGCTTTCTCTCTAATCTCTTTAACCAACTTTTTGTTTCGTCTTGGTTACCAAAAATGATAACTTTGGGTAAAGAGAAAGACAAGAGTGTGACCAAGAGCCCACAAGTCAAGTCCTCTTCCAGAGTAGTAAACTTTAAATACTACCTCACTCCTTACCCATTCACCATGGCAACCAACTACAAATTAGGATTCTTAACTGCTGCCGTTTTAGCAGCTTGCAATGCAGAAGAAACCACCGAAAGCAAAACAGAAGCGGCTCAACTCAAAGACAACACTCCGCCGACGATAGAAATGAAAGTTTATTTAATTTCAGGCCCAACCTATCATCCTACATTAAGTGCGATGATAAATGACAACCCTGCCAAAGAATCTCCAGATGATTACAAATATGTTCTCTCCTCAGACGGCAGCATCAAACTTCCCCAAAATAAAACTCCCGCGGATTCTCCTGTAGAACGCTCGTCTGATTTAGAAGAAGTAATCTTTTACGAGAATGGCAAGCCGGTTATTACCCATATAGCAACCCCAGAAAACGAAATATATGCCAGCGATTACCTATCAGTGGATTTAGAACGTACCGACGGAGAATACACCTATCAGGTAAAAGCCCGGGATAAGGCTAAAAACAGTGCTGAATCATCACCCTTAACTCTGGTTTTTAAAAACGGCTATGCCTTTCCTAAAGAAGAAGTGATGAAAGATAAAACTCCGCCCAGCGTGGATATAAGTTTTGAGTCTGACTACAGCAAACTGTGTGCTGACATTTCTGACTTCGAACCTGGCCATACCGGGATTCTAGAAGCAACCCTGCTTGACGGGGATAAAGTGGTTTATCATTATGCTGCTAATCCTACCACGACCAAATCACTACAGTATTATTTAGACCCTGCCGAAGAAGAACGCTTCTGCTTGACTAATTTACCTAAATGGAAATTGTCCAGCACTATTCCTGGATTAACAGATATAGACCTCCCCACACCCCAAACTTTAGCCGCAGTAAAAAACATAGTAGTTATAGCCAAAGACTTTGCTGGAAATGAAGTGAAAATAGCTTACGCTGATACTGAGGATTTTAAACAGGAAAGTGAACTGGCTAAAGGATATGAAGGCCTGAAAAAATCCCGTGAAGAACTTAGACGATAGAAATGATACCTCCCCTAACTGGACCTTTGGAAGAAAAAATCAATGACATTATTTTGACAACTTTCGAGTTTGGTCATGCTATTATTCAGGCTTCTAAGCACGGTTATTATCATCTAACGATGGCCGAGCATGAATTGGTTTACGATTTTGGTGAATTTGCATTGCCGCATTACGAGCGTGTGGTGCGGAGGCACCGCCCTTTGTCACCATAAAGATTAACATTACCAAAACCAAAGAGATTAAAATGAATGAGATTACATTCGGACGAGAATTAAACAATATTGCGGAATTAACAGAGGAACAAGTAAGGGAAAAATTAGAATTTTTAGTAAATACTCCGATGACTTATGAAGGTTATAGGTTAGCTTATTACGGTATGTTCTCATTGATGCATAAATGTGGTGCAGATAAACAAGACAAAAGATTTAGAGAAGCGGTGTATAAGAAAGTAATCAAGATGTTAGAAAGTGAACCAGAACCGGGAGATTCTACAGCAATACACCGACAAATTGATTATGCTACAGCTTTATTATCACATTTTTTGAAGCCCCCCGTACCTAAAGAATATGCTTCTCAATTAAAGGAAGCTGCACTAAAATATTATTCAAGGGGTGTTCGGGAGGGTGATTTTAAAGGGATGTTTGACCGATTGTAAATAGGCGCCAAGCTCGGTCTTTATTATAAAAATACGGAGGAAATAAAAATGGGATTGCTAAAAAAAGAACTTTATGCAAAATTAGTAGATAGAATTGCTGCTTCTCAGCCGAATGCTGGAATCGTAAAAGTTTTAGAAGGATTACAGGAGGATGGAACACTTTTAACTTATTTGTCTTTAGGGGGTACAAGAATAACCATTTATGAAGGTTCTACAAACGATGAAAGTGTTGATCTTTGTCAACATGGTTTAATGATCAGAGATGATGAGAGAGGGGTTTCACGGGAATTAAGACCAGCTGAAATAAACCATTACGCAGTCTTTTTAGGTCAGAAAGGCTATTGTGGAGAAAAAATAGTCCAGGCGGTTGAAGACGCATTGGAAGGGAAATTAAAACAGAATTAACCGAGAAAATGTTTGATGAATTGATTAAAGAAGTATATGAACATATGTCTTTCGAGGAAAAGGAAAAGATACAGGCTAAAATCGCCCAGGCTAAAGAAGAGGGCCTTGTTTTTGATAGTGTTGCTGATTTAGTTAGAACAGAATATCCCGCTCAAGAAATAATTGAAAAAGAAAGAAGTTTTTATTTGGTAGAAACAAGCACAGAAAGAAAAGTTTTTGTTCCCAGCCATTATAATTGCCCAATTTGTGGTGTGGTTAAAGGAAGTATGAGGTCAGAGTATTCTAAATCTCCACCAGAATCTTAGGATGAATTAGCAGGATGGGAAGGTTATACTTTTTATTGTGAGGTGTGTGGTTTTGCTTTAGAGGAGCAACCGATTTGTGTAAGTTAGCTGAGGGAAGCCGCAGTAATATCTACCCCTTCTCCCGCTGCTTTTTTAACAAATAACCCTGAATTTGGGTCATGGTAAGATGGTTCTACTTTACAGAATAAATCTTGAGAGAGATAAGAAAGTGGCACTGAGCATGCCCCAAAAACTATTCCCCCCGGGACAGTGGCTCTTTCTAATTCATCTGTCACCGCCGATAAATAATGCTTTGAGGAAATAATTGCCGCATCAATGTTATTAATGGTAAAATTGGCGCTATTATCTGGAAGCATGGCTAAAAATTTAAGCATATCTCCGCAAACTAAAATCAACTCGGTTGAAGCATATTCTGCGGTGGCATCTGCCGGAGCAAGAGACTTATACAATTCTTCTTCTGGTGAAAAAAAACGGTCTACACCCAGATAAGCTCTTGCTTTACAGCCCATCGCTAATTCAGCGGTCTTTTCCCAGCTGGCCATGTTTGTACCGCATCCTAAATCTACTAATAATCTGCCGCTTAATTTTTCTTGGAGAAGTTGGTTATGATTCCTTTTTAATCTTCTTGTCCGAAGGTCTGCGCAGGGAACAGTACAGGTCCAATCCCGGCACCTTGTTCCAGCGATAATTCTATCGTACTCTTCCATTCTGGGGTTCTGGTATGAAAGTAATTCTCTTAGGTTCATTGTAATCATCCTTATTAAAACAGCTCAAAACTTCCATCACCAAAACACCTAAAACCCAAAAAATAAGATTAATCTCTTCAACTTAACACATCTGCCCTAATATCTGAAGATCTTTTCTGACTCTCTCTTCCAGGCTACCATCAGCACTTTGCTTCTTTAATCTGGCATTCTCTTCCCAAGCTTGATAGAGCTGGCAATGTCTAGCATTCGGACCCAAACAGCGATCAAGTCCAGAACCCACCCCGATGACAGTCCAATAATCCTTAAAAAAATTACACTTTTTCCTATATTCAGATTTACATTCCATTTTATTTTACCTCCAATTAATATTTAAAACACCCCACCACCAAAAATCAACTAAAACAACCTACTTCTTCTTGCTCTTCTCTACTATCTTAGACAGCTTCAGTCTCTTTATCAGCTCTTTGTAGCGATTCCTGATAGTAACTTCAGTAACCCCTGCCACATCCGCCACTTCTCTCTGTGTCCGTTTCTCTCCATGAATCAAAGAAGCGACATACAAAGCAGCAGCAGCAATGCCCGTAGGCCCTCTTCCGGAAGTCAATTCAATATCCCGCGCCATTTCTAGGATCTCAACTGCTTTGGATTGCGATTCCGGAGTCAATTTAAGTGCTGAAGCAAACCGAGGAATATAATCTGCCGGATTGCTGGGCTTGATGGAAATTTCCAGTTCCCGGGTAACAAAACGATAGGTTCTGCCAATCTCTTTCTTCTCAATACCGGAAGCTTCGCCCATCTCATCTAAAGTACGGGGAACTTCATGACGACGGCAGGCTGCATACAAAGCACCGGCAACCACTGATTCCATACTTCTGCCTCGAACTAAGCCTTTCTGCACTGCCAACCGGTAAATTCTGGCTGCTTCCTCTTCTACGGACTTAGGCAGCTTCAAAAAGGAGCTGACTCTTTTTAATTCAGCTAAAGCCACTTTTAAATTCCGTTCAATAGCGGTAGAAATGCGGATATTCCACTTTCTCAGGCGATTAAATCGATCCCTATCTTTGTTTGAGCTTAATTTATACACATCCGCAGCCGTTCCTACTTCTGTACCTAAGCCGCGGTCAAATGAAGTCTCTGAAGAAGGTGCTCCGGTTCTTCTCTTGCTGGCGCCTCCCCCATCTTCATCAAAATCTCTCCACTCCTGAGAAAAATCAACCATCCTGTCTTCAATAACCAATCCGCAGTCCCGGCATACCGTTTCGCCCTTTTCCACATCACGATAAATGTTCTTGCTGGCGCATTCCGGACACTCTTTGATGGTTTTGCGTATCATTTTTAAAGAACTTTAAGGAATAATTACCTCAGCGTTAAACATTAAGTTTAAATACCAAATCAGTAACTTATTTATAAATCTTTCGGTGGGAATAGAGGAGACGACGCAAAAGAGAGAGCAACAGAAACCTTTATATACTTCTGAGAAATACCACCGCCTATGGGAAAAAGAGGCCAGTTAGGGATGATTGAGTTCCAGTATTTTATGGTGGGATTAGTAATAGGAATTATTGCTGCTGCCGTAGTTATTTATTTAAGTATAAAAGGAGTTATTCCGATCAGCCTGAAGTCAATGTTCTGCGGGATTGTTACCAAAGGGAAATAGAGGAGTACTATATCTGTTTAAGTTCTTTTTAGAAAGAAGTTAGTATAAGCTACACCCCATCAGATTAAACGGAAGCTGAATGATACAGCTTTGGATAAGATACATTAACACCATTCCCAGTATTAAGCCTATAATTAAAGCTATGAATACTGCTGATAAAGGATGCTCGATAAACCCTTTCTTGGAAAACATTCTCTTAAGTAAATAGTACTACCATAAAAGACTTTCGAAATTTTGGACGAGTTCATGCTATCCTAACCTATATCCACCAGAATAGAAAAGATTATTAAATAGGCAGAAAGTAGAATTTTTAGGTAATAATCAATTAAACCAAAAACGAGGTAATTAAAATGGATGTAGAACGAATTCAAAAGATTAATGCTATGGCGTTAGAGTTAATGAAGCAAGGTCTTGCTGCCGACCGAGAAGATGCCGTGATCCAAGCTGAAAGAATCTTTAGGTCTCAGGGGGCAAATGAATATTCTTCTTTAAGAGATACCATGGGTAAAGTAGAAGCAGAAGCCGCTATGGATTCTAAACCTGGTGCAGAAAAACCCGCCTTACCCCAAGATGAAGTGCGGCAGATCATGGAGGAAAACACCAGATTCATGGTTAGAAAACTCAAAGAGATTGAAGACAAACTGCAAGCGTTGGAACGGGATATTGCTGCCATTAACAGCAGGATGACTTACCAGCGGCCATCAGCTCCGGCTCAAGCTCCGTTAGCACCAGGCGAGCTTCCTCCAAACCCCCAGATTCAAAGAGGGGCAGGGCAGCAGGTAGGCAGCAGCCATCCCCGATCCGGAAACTATAATGACGCTGACGTGTCTATCGAAAAGTTCTTCTATATGGGAAGGAAGTAAGCTTTCCGGCTTATTTTTTAAAATTATTTGGTATAAGTATATTAGTCCAAAACGTGCCTTTCAGCCGAAAGATTTAAATAAGAGAGTACTACTTCAGAATAAAAACAATGGGGGTGGAGGAAATAACATGAAATTACACTTAGGTATAATGGGGATATTAATGGGGATATTATTAGTATTGTTAGCTACGATGGCTGTGGCTGAGGTAAAGCTATCTGGGGAATTGATAATCCCAGTAAATTATAATAATCTGAATGATAAAGATAAGTATTTTGAGTTTAAAGATTATCTTATTAGTCTTACTACGGATGCTGCTGCAGCTGAAAATGTATCTTTAGATCTTACTGAGCTGATCAGCAACGACTATAAAAAAGGAGATTTCACATTAAATGGGGCTGCATTTCCTACTACGGTCTTAGTTAGTCCTAACGCGACTACAACGGTAAAGCTCTCCGGGAAAATCCCTGCTGGGCTGGATCCCGGAAACACTTCTTTTGGGAAACTAACTATCGCTGGAAAGCCCTCCACTTTAAATGCAAAGGTTGAACCAATGCTTAAGTTAAAAAACATTGGTGTATTCATCAACGGACTTAAAGAAAAGACCCTAAAAGATGAAGGAGACAAGATTCCTGATTTAACTCCTGGAGATGAGGTAGAACTGCGCTTCAGCTTGGACAATGGCTTTGACAAAGATTATGATTATGGGGATATAGAAGATGGAACCATAACCGTACAGTTAGATGATTCTGATTTTGGTAAAGAAATTGACGAAGAAATCGATTTCGGGTTAGGCGCAGGAGATGACTTTGGTGAAAGCGATGCGCCGGCAGTAAACTTTACCGTTCCCACTGATGCTGATGAAGGGGATTATACCTTAGAAATCATAATTAAAGCTGATGATGAAAATAATGCCGATTACGAAATAAAATGGGATGTAGAGTTCAGCGTAGAACGAAAAAAAGACGACGTGAGAATTGAAGAAATGAAATTACTGCCTTCAGAGGTGAGCTGCTCCCGCAAATTCACCCTTTCCACTAAAGTGACTAACTATGGGAGCGACAGCCAGAAATATGCCGCTCTTTCTTTAATCAGCTCCGAGCTAGGAATCGACCAGAAGTTTGACTTTTCATTAGATTCCGGAACCTCCAAGAATAATTTTGTGGTGAAAGAGTACAGTGGAGAAGCCAAAGCGGATTTAGCTCCGGGAACTTATGCCATCACTGGGAAAGCATTTTACGATTATACTACGATTAGCGATTTACTGGAAGCAAAATTAGTGGTGAAGGAATGTATTAAGCCGACGGCAACGCCAAATATTACTGCTAATGCCTCCACCGACAATGCTGGCGTAATTACTAGTACTATTAACTTAGAGACTAAAGGGACTACCCCCCCAGCAACTACTGCTCCTACAACTGCCACTCCAGCCGCAACCGATGCAAACCAGCTATCCTCAGCTGTAATCGCGCAGACGATAGAATCTCCGTACAGCGCTGATGATTACATCTTAGCCGGATTAGTAGTAGCAATCATATTGATGTTAGTGCTGATTGTATTATTCATAGTAGTACTGCAGAGATAAAATCGTGGGATAAAATCATAGTCTGAGGTGAGGTGCGGGTATAGATGTTCTGTGATTAAACTAAAAAAAATTAAGCGAGGTAAAACGAAAATGAAAGCAAGAAATACGTTATTAAGTTTGTTAGGCGCCGGATTAATTTATGCTGGCTGTGGAGAAGAGTTCAGCTCAAGTTCTAGTTCTAGTAGAACTGATGCACAGCAAGACGCAGTTGATACAAGTGTTGATGCAAAGAAAGAAGTGAGTGTAGATGTTGCTGAAGATGGAGGAGAAACTAATGCTTACCAAATTAAATCATGCCTTGACCAGGATAAAGACGGATATTATGGAATGGTAGCTGATGAAGAATGCTATGCTCCTTACGGCAAAGACGGAGACTGTAATGACAACAATAAACTAATTTATCCGGGAGCAATAGAGTTATGCAATGCCGTTGATGATAATTGTGATGGGCAAACTGATGAGGGGCTTCTGAATCAATCTTATTATACCGGGTTGACCGGAACTTCAGGTGTCGGCTCATGCACTGCAGGAATTAAATCCTGTGTAAATGGAGCATGGGAAATTACCACACCAGAAGTTACTCCTGCAATTACTGAATTGTGCGATGGAAAAGACAACAATTGCAATACTTTTGTGGACGAAGGGGTGCCTATGAGTACGTTCTATCTGGATAATGATAAAGATGGGTTTGGCGATTTAAACCAGTCAATAGTTGGCTGTACTGCAGTTGATGGCTCGGTATATTCCAGTGGAGTTAAAATGCTTAATTATATTACTCAAGACGGAGACTGTAACGATACCGATGCTAAGATTAATCCAGATGCCACTGAAATATGCAATGCTATTGATGATGACTGTGATACGATTGTTGATAATGGATTAGAACAAGAGGTCAAGTGTGGACTTAACAACAACGGGACTAAGACTACATACTGTGTCGATGGAAGTACTGTAGATAAAACAGTTTGCGTTGATCCTGACGAATGCAAGGTGGGAGATATTAAAGTTTGTTCCACCGCATGCGGAACTGGAATTGAGACTTGTGTTGATGGAGTTTATGTCAATTGTACTGCAACACTTCCCTCCACTGAAGTTTGCGACGGGAAGGACAATAACTGTGATGGAATTACCGATGAGGGATTAGCAAACTTTGTCTTTTATGAAGACGTTGATGGCGATAATTTTGGTAATTTAAATGCATCAACTATTGCTTGTAGTGCTCCATTAGGATATGTTCTGGATTACACTGATTGTGATGACAGTAACGCTAAAATTAAACCCGGTGCAGATGAAATCTGCGATCTTCTTGATAATAACTGCGATGGAACGACTGATGAAGGGTTCCCCACATTCAGTTATTTCAAAGATGGAGATGGAGATGGTTATGGCTTAAAAACAGATGAGAAAAAGAGCTGCAAAGCGCCAGATGGTTATGTTACTGACAAAAATGATTGTGATGATACCAACCCCGAAGTAAACCCGGCAGCCATAGAAAAATTAGTTGATGGTATTGACAACAACTGTAATGGTTACATTGACGAAGATTTTGAATACAAAAATTGTTATAAAGATGCTGATCAGGATGGATTTGGGAATAAAAGTGAATCAGAAAAAATATTCTTGGTAGGAAAATGTTCAGATGGTTATGTATTAACTAATAATGACTGCAATGACGCTGATCCCAAGATAAATCCACTAGCTGAAGAAAATTGCGATACGATCGATAATAATTGTGACGGTAAACTATATTTAAGTGGAAAAGGAGTTGTTTTAGAGCAGGTTATAGCAGGGTGTGGGTTTAACAAAAACGGCACCCAGAAGCAGAAGTGCAATGAAGTAGGAATATGGGTAGACGATGGAGATTGCGCTGATCCCGATAAATGTGAAGCAGGTGTGGGAAAAGCGTGTGAAGTTCATCCCGATGCCCCCGGCTTTACCTGTAATTTGATTGGTGGAGTGTACCAGCTGGTTCCAATCGGAGCAGAAGAATCCACTAAGTTTCCCGATGGAATAGATAAAGATTGTAACGGAATTGTGGACGATAATCACTTTGTATTTGTGCCAGCCGGAAGTTATAGTGCTGGCTGTGAGTATTCCTCCGACTCTAAATGCAAATATGTTGGAAACCCACTGCATGATGTAGTTACCGCTGGATTTTACATCTCCAAGTTTGAGGTAACCCAAAAGCAATACCAAAAATGTATAGATAACGATAAATGCACTGGTACTACAGACGGTGGAAGTAATTCTCCGGTCACAAACTTAATCCAAGCCCAGGCAGAAGAGTACTGTAAGTATGCTGGCGGAAGACTTCCTACTGCCGATGAATGGGAAGTAGCGGCTAAAGGAGGAAAAGCTGAGAACATTTATCCTTGGGGAACATTAGAACCAAGCTGCAACCTTACTAATTATAAATATTGCAGTGATAAACCGGGAGAAGTAGGCTCGTATCCTTTAGATAAAAGTACCTTCGGAGCTGGCATTTACGATATGGGTGGAAATATTTCTGAATGGACTTCTACTCCTTACGGCGGAGTGTTCGCGATAGTTAAAGGCGGAAATTGGAAAGAAGAAGCAGAGTATGTGCTAGTATACAATGAACAAATCAAAGACCCGGTAAAGGGAGAGGACACAATTGGCTTCCGCTGTGTGCTAGACAAGATAGAATAATGCTCAACAAACAAATGAGGTAACAAAATGAAACGAATGAACCAAATCTTTACCGTGATGGCGATGCTGCTATTAGTACTGCTTACAGCTAAAGCAGCGTGGGGAGCAGTAGTGATTAATGAGGTGATGCCTAACCCCAATGCAGTAGATGATACTCTAGGAGAATACTTTGAATTATATAATACTGATAAGGAAAATAATGTGAATATAGATGGATGGACTATTAAAGATGAAGGAAGCAATACTCACAAAATAAACAATGGTGGGGAATTAATACTACTCCCAGAAAAATACTTATTATTATGCAGAAATAAAGATATTAATGTTAATGGTGGACTAAAGTGTGATTATCAATATAGCAATTTCAGTTTAGCTAACAGTAATGATGCAATAATCATTTTAGATGATACCGGAGTAGAGCAAGACAACGTTAAGTACACTACTGCCACCGCCTTCAATTTTGGTGACGGCGTATCCATGGAATTAAAAGATCCTTCTTTAGGTAACGATGTTGCTGACAATTGGAAGAAAGCTACTTCAACCTATGGAGCAGGAGATAAGGGAACACCTGGAAAATCCAACAATGATGTCCCAAAATTTACTACATTCCCCGAAAATGAGATTGCAGTTGAGGGCATTGAATGGGAATTCACAATTAATGCAGAGGATTTAGATAAAGATAAGTTAGTATTTTCCATAGATTTACTTAATGCACCTGCTGGAATGGAGCTAGAAAAGATAGACGATTATTCGGCTAAGATTACTTATAAAACTTCGGCTCTGGGGGAATATAAAGACATTACAGTTAAAGTAACTGATGGAATAAAAGAAGTTGAAAAAAGCTTCAACTTAACCGTAAAGCCTTACCTCGATGTAACCAACATTACCCTCAAAAAAGAAGGTAAAGAGTTTGTTGTGATAGAAAACAAGAAAGTCGAGGGGATAGCGCTTAAACCAGGAAACAAATTCACTATACAAGCCACAGTAAAAAATAACGGCGACGAAGAAATAACCAACGTTAAAGTTGACTTATATGAAGAAAATAAGCAATTTTCATTCAAGTGCTCGCCAGAAACCGCTGTGTGTCCTTACGTAATAAACTCCATAAAACCAGGAGAAGAGGTACTAATAACTTTCGAAAGAGAAGTGCCTAATTTTAATGGGAATGGTGGAGAATACACTCTTTATTTAAAAGCATGGAGTAATAAATTCGTTTTTTTTGGAAAAGAAGACCTATTTGACTTTTCCATAGATATTGGGAAGTTTATCTCCGATTTTAGCTATAAGATTAACTTTGAAAATAATAAGACTAAAACTTACTGTGACCAATGGTTAAAGATGAACGTTGATGTGGAGAACTTGGGAATTCAAAAGTTAGATGTATACATAGATGTCAAAACGGGAGACAAAAAATTAACAAGTAACAAAGTATCAATCGATCCATCTAACAGTGAACCTATTAGTTTAGAATTCAATACTTCTGAATTAAACATAGGTGAGAACAAATTAGATGTGGTATTAGAGATTGTTGGTGCTGATGGCGACAAAGATTTTGTGAACACATCCACAACTATTACCAAAAACAAATGCTTTATACCAGAAGATCCAGTTCTCGAATTATTTGAAGGAGAAGCAGGTAAAGTAGTAAATCTAACCAAATACCTAAACCCAGAAATCTCTTCGGGAGAGAAAGAGAACATAGTGTTTAGTATTGACAAACAGTCTAATCCTGAACTGGTTGATTGTAGACCTACTCAAAATGCAGGAGAGATAGAGTGTACCCCAAAAAATGATGTATCCGGTGCTTCAACCATTGATATCAACATTAAATCTAAAAACGCGTTAGATGCAGACAAGTTTACAGATAATAAAGGGCAAATAAAAGTGAAAGTGCTCGAGACTATTAAAGTGGTTGAGGTTAAAGTTAAAGGAGTAGCTGTAGCAGATGGAGAAACCTCAACCGGAATAAAGCCAGAAGAAGAGTTTGATATAGAAGTAACTGTGAAGAATAATTGGAAGAGCACCATAAAAGACTTAACTATAAACTTTGTGGATAACGACAAATCTGGAATTCAACTAAAAGGCGATACTTTTGAGAACATATTACTAACGCCGAGCAATTCACAGACGTTCACGACAAAGCAGAAACTACCGGGAAATGTAGATACAAAAGCCTCACACTTTACTGTAAAAGTGGATGCCACCGATGTAAACTGGAAAGAAGTTAACGATAGTGCTTTTGACTTCAACCTAAATATCGGTAAAGAAACCGGTGAATTAAAAATAACCAAGCTTGAATTTGAGAAAAAAGATGGAAAAGAAGTAAACGAGACTTACTGCAATCCACAATTAAAGTTAATGGCATCGTACATTAATTCTGGGAAGAGCGTAATTGATGACATCAGTGTTTCAGTTAAAGAAAATGGCAATCCTGTAACCGATGATCAATCATTGACCGGAATTCAGTTACTGAATGGTAGTCAGGGAGACATGCATCCAATTAGCATAAACACTACAGAAATGTCTGTGGGAGAGCACACCATTAGCGTAACGTTTACCTACACTTACGATGGAAAAGAAAAATCTGACAGCGAAACTATAAAATTAACTAAACACGGCTGCTTAAACATCTCAGTTAGTGAATTAACTGAGGAGAATACTGGATTAGAGATTGACTTAATAAAGCTGTTAGTTGGGAAAGAAGATAAAGACAAGATGACCGATACAGATAAAACTAATGATTTCACTTTCACTGTAACCAAGCAGTCAAATGAGACATTGATAATTTGCGGAGATCAAAACCTAAACAAAAAGGGTCAAGTGTATGGGGGTATTTTACACTGCGACTGGCCTTTTGGTGCAGATCCTACAAAAAATGAAAATGTCGTTGCCTCAAGCTTAAATGACGGAGAAAACCTATTCAGTGAAATTGAACTAACCATCAACAAAGAAAAAGCTGACGAAAACAAAGAAACATTCACCATAACCGTAACCGGTAAGAATGACGCGCCAGAGTTTAAAAATGTGCCTCTTCAGGTAACTTTTAGCGAGGATACAACCGCAAGTATAAAGATAAGTGACTGGGTAAAAGATGTTGATAATGAGCTATCTGAACTATCATTCTCCACCGAAGGCAATAAGAAAGTAATGGTATTGAAAGATGGAGAAAAATTAGTTTTCAGCGCTGAAAAAGACTGGCATGGTAGCGAAGAGTTTGAGCTGACGGTGACCGATCCTGCTGGGCTGAGCGACACTAAGAAAATAATTGTAAAAGTAACTGAAGATTTAACTGATGATACCGACTGGAACACCGGGGGAACCCCCATATCTGATGTAGATACAATCGGACCCGTACTAAAAAATGAACTAGTACCTATTACTAAATTCAAAGATGCTGAGCTATGCCCAGGAACAGATATTAGCGAAGCTGACTGGTACGACAGTACTAAAGGCAAGACTATACCACAAAAAGCAACTCCCGGGAAGTGTTTTACTTATCCATTCAATGCAAATGGAAAAGTGGGCGAGTTTGAAGTTGAACTAACGCTTAAAGATAAAAAGGGTAATGTTGTTGTCGATGATACTGGTAATATTAAAACTTGGACTTGGATCATTACTACTACCGATAAGCCTTTAGACTTAGCCCAATTTGGTGTAGATGAAACCTCCATTACTAATATAAACTCGGTAAAAGACTTAACCTTAAAAAACAGCTACGGTGAGATTAAATTCAAGAATGCCGTAGACCTATCCAGTGTAGCTAAACTTGCAGATGTAGTAAAGCTTGAAGACAAGTTAGCAGCGATTGATTCTAGCAAAGCGGCAGGAATAAACCAACCGGCAACTATAACTTTATACAACACTGGCTTAACCAATCCGGTAATTAAGAAAACTGCTAAGTTCACTTCAGACAAGAGTCAAGCTACTGAGATTACTACCATCAAACCTACAATTTCCGGCGGAACGGTAACTTTTGACGTAAACAGCTTCTCTACTTATGTAGTAGTTGAAAACGTTCCTGCCGCGATAGAAATCTCTGCAATAAACTTTGACAGCGTAAATTGGAACACTACTGTAAACACCACATTTACGATAAAAAATAGTGGCAGCCTTAATCCGCTAACTAACTTAAAAGTAGAATTTGTGGGGGTGGATAGTAAATACAATATCCAACCAAATCCGATTGTGCTATCCTCAACTACACTTGACCCACAACAATCAATACCTGTGATTTTAACTCTAACCATACCTACAGGAGAATCCTCGGGTAGCCATTCCATTGGCAGCGTGAAAGTAAGCAGCACTGAAGACACTGAAACTGCTCCCATTAACTTGAATCCCAAGAGTGCTTTAACCATTGAATCGGTGGAAGTGAATGGCAAAAAGAACGGTGAGCTGTCGTTAGAGAAAGAAAACGAGTTTGAGGTTGAAGTTAAGAACGACTACACTGAAGATATGGAAGACGTTACCGTTACTGTAACTATACTTGATGTCGACGGCGATGATATTGATGAAGAGTCCGATTCGTTTGACTTGGATGAGGGAGATGATGATACGGTTAAAGTTAAGATTGACTTAAGCACTGAAAATGTTGACGAAGACGAATACACCGTAGAGATTTTAGTAGAAGGAGATGCTGATGATGATAGCACTCATGAAACACTTACTACCGTGAAAGTAAAAGTTGACCGCCAGAAACATAAAGTACTCCTAAACGAAGTAACCTCAAGCTCTACCATACTTGAATGCAATCGCCAGACTAGCTTAGAGGTTGAATTAAAGAACATCGGCAAGAGCGATGAAGATGATGTACAAGTGAAAGTCAAGAACACTGCTTTAGGAATGGAGCTAATTAGAGATAACATC
This sequence comes from Candidatus Woesearchaeota archaeon, assembly GCA_016214025.1. Lineage (GTDB taxonomy): Archaea > Nanobdellota > Nanobdellia > Woesearchaeales > GW2011-AR9 > JACRPH01. The sequence continues at coordinate 3,208 of JACRPH010000002.1, read as the reverse complement.
AAGTTAGATGATTACTCTGGAAGCGATAACACTTACGACGCTTCATTCAACCTGAACTTGGAAGGCGCAGCTGCTGGAACTTATCCGGTAATCGTTGAACTATACCTAGATGGAAAGCTGGAAGAGACTGACAGCGTAAATGTTGAAGTAAAAGAATGCTTAACCACCTCTACTGCTACACAGCCTCAGCCGTCCTACAGCACTGAAGATGTAGCTAAACAAATGCAGGAGCAGTTGCAGCAGCAATTATTGGCTAAGAAGCAAGCTGAGCAGGCTCAAGCAGTAACTCAGACTACCACTAAAGTAGCTTTCCGAGATACGCCCGAATACACTCTGATGTTAGGCGCATTGGTAATATTGGGGTTCATCGCCATCATCCTGGCTTTTGCCGTGCTGATGAAAGGCGGGAAGAGAAAGGTTGAATAGGTTTTTTGTTTTTATTTATTTTTTAGGTTCCAAAAATGTCAATTGAAGATAAATTTGATCAAGTAATGAAAGAATGGAAAGAGTATTGCCAGAAGCCAGAAGTACAATGTGATTCTAATCCTGAAGTTGTGCTTAACTGCAGAGCGTTCAAAAGAATGGTCAAGCTCGGGCCAACCGTTCTTCCTTTAGTCAGAAAATTATATGAGGAAGACGATAGTAAGTGCTTTGAGCTGTCTATCATTAAAGGAATAGGATTAACGGCAGTAGTTCGCGGAATTGTAGATGAAGAATTTACTATCCCTGATGAGCTTAGGGGAAAGGTTAACGCTATTCAGGATTACACCAAAGGGTGGTTAGATGAGAACATGCACAAATATGCAATTTAAAAATTAAGTTTTCCCTAGTTTTTATATATCATTTTATATTTTAAAAACAATAAGTATTATATTGTAGTCAGAAAGCTCTATCTTTGGAGTTGTTTTCGGATAAGGTTCAACTTTTATTAATTTTATAGAATCTCTTTCTAAATTTTTAATTGCCATCTCCCCCTGAGCTGCTCTACTGGTTAAATTGAAATCTCCACGGTTTTTGTTATTTTTTAAAACGTTAACCACAACTGTTACTTGTCCTCCCCAAACACATACAACATCAGAAGGGCATCTAGAATCCTCCGTTACATTCAGGAATTTAATTTTAAGATTTTCGCTCTCAATGAATGCAGTTTGGTTGATTTTAAGCTGAAATGAATTATCCAAAAGAGCAGTAACGGCCGTCTCTGGTGGAGTTTGCTTAACGCAACCGCTAATAAAAACAATAATACCAAGTAACCCCATTATCAAAAAATATTTTTGTTTCATGTTCATCATAATTTATTACTGTTTAATTTATTACTTTTTATACAGCTCAACTTTATATGATGCTAAACAGACACCATAAATTGGGCCAATTTATTTGTTCTCTTCCAAATTGCTTTTAATCTTGAATTAACTAAGTTAACCAGCCATTCCATCTCTCCATTAAACAATAACTTTCCATCTAAAAATAAAGGCATTTCGATAAATTCACTGCCTCTTATTTCTACAATAATTTTGTTGCTGGCAGAAAGGATGCAGCTCTTTTTGTAGATGCGACGGGATAGTTCTAAGAGCTTATTTGCACTGTCTAAATCTTTACAGCAAATGTGCAGAATCATGTCTTCTAATCTAAGCCAAACTAACCCCGAGACAGCTTTTAATTCAAAGAAATCCTCTTCAACCAAGTCATGGCTTACTTTCAGCCACTCCGTTTCGTTCTTTTTTCCGCTGCCAGACCAAAGATACACCCTGCCGGAGCAGGAAGAGGTGGTGTAATAATTGGGTTTGGAGTTTATTATCTTTAAAAGAGGCAGGATTTTCCCATCTATATCGCCTTTCTTGGATTTATCTAGTTTTGCCAGGAATGTTTTCTTGTTGTTGGGGAAATTGGGCATGACTATAATCAAAAAGTGCTGGTTTAAAAATATTCTTCTTATCGGGTAATTTGGTTGGGGGTGGTGATGGATTTAAGATAAACAGCAGCTATTTGTCACACCCGAGCGCTCATCTCTTAAGCCGTAACTGTTACATAATTTTAACAATCGCCCGCTTAATTCTTCTTCGTGAATGTCGCTATCAGCTCTGCTGCCAGAACGAATAAATCTTCTCCATCCCAAATGCTTTTCCATTTCTTGGTAATGCTCACCGATCTCCTGAATGATTTTATCTGGAGAAAATCCCAAAGGAGATTCGGCATCATCAACTCGGTAATGAAAATTGGCTCCGCCTTCTCCGATGACACATAGGTAAGGGTGTTTCAGAGGAACATCTTTTTCTAGGAGAGCTTTTCCGCAGCGGATATTCTCTACGATTTGAGCCAGACCGTATTTTGGCAAAGGCATATCTAACTTCTCCAAATATAGGTCAGAACAGGAAGCCCCTACCCTCTCAGATTCTTCCCGGAACCAGTATCCTGCGCAGATACTTATTTTGGTAGCGGACAGATTTTTCCAAGGCTCGATCATCAGTTCCAATTCTGCTCCGAGGGTAAGATTGCATTCTCCGCACCCGCCACAAGTGTTAGAATTGGATTCTTCTAGAGTGAAAATTACTTCTTTTGGGAAATAAGGGATAAACCTATTTTTCTCGTAAACCATCAGCGGAAGAATGTGGCCCATTAATTTATAATAATATCGGTGAAACAGGATATAGGTGGTTTTGAATAATCTATCAAAATAGTTCAAAACCCTCTAAGAGGACTTTGAATAATCACTGAAAAAGGGGGTTATTCAAAGTCCTCTATAATCAAGATTACAAATAAAAAAGTGTAGGTTTTACGGTGTTGCATAACTTTTGTTAAATTTTAACGAGTTATCTGATCAAAGAAAAAAAGTAACACTGCAAAAATTGCTAAGAGGCGGTCTAATAAGTTTGGCTGCGCTAAAAATAACTTTATTGAACTAACCACTATCAAAAGCGCAGTTGATACTAAAATTATGGCTCTGGTTGTTTTTCCCATTACGCTACAAATGATAATACTGCAATAACAATTCCAATAATGCCCAATACCGCCCCAATTATCTGAAGCGTCTCTCTAAGTCCAGCATCCTGAATTATATGCCCTTGTTCCATCTATGTTTAAACCTCGCGGTGTTTTTATACTTTTCTCACATTCTTTGCAATAAGGGCTGATTGCGACATCCATCTATACGCACGGTAGGTGCATTATTGCCGTCGCTGCAAGGCACTGCTCAATCATGAAACGTGCG